>CANLFL010000081.1 GCA_947489825.1 Candidatus Nanopelagicaceae bacterium | reverse complement strand
TTTCCTTTACTTTGTTGCAACACCGGTTGGACTTTTCCTCTTAATTTCACTCCTAGTTGTTGTTGGCACACGCGACAAAAAGAAGACAGAGCCCGGCAAAAAGCCAAGCTCTGTCATCGATTCAATCGAATAAGAATTACTTATCTGCAGTACGCGCCTTAAGTGCGCGCGACATCGCATCTCGTCCTTCTGTAATTGCACGACGAAGCGCACTTGATGCATCTTTACCAGTGACGCTAAGCCATTGCTCTGCCTTAGCTAACGTCTCTGAAGTGATAACCCATGATGGGAAGAGAAGGTTCGCTGTTGTCTCAGCGATCTCGTATCCCTTGGTCTCCCACACCTTTAACATCGAGTCAAAATATGGATCGACAAAGTCGGCCAAGACTTCGTGATGGATATTCTCATTGAATCCAAGGCATGTATATGAGTGGATTGTGTTCGAGAGATCATCTGTAATGATCGATGCAAATGCCTTCGACTTTGCATCTTTCGTTGGGATCGATGCGTAGGCACGTGCGGTGTACTGCTTACCGTGTGCGGTCTGATCTTTAGCAGACTCTGCATCGATATCTGCAGGCCCAAATACTCCGCGCTTAACACCACAGATAAAGATGTACCAGCGGATTTCGGCATCTATCAAGAGTCCAGTGATTGAACCATCAAGAATTGCCTTGATGCGATCATAATTCGCTGGAGTCACTGCAAAGTTTGCAAAGGCACGAGCAAAGGCCATCTGATGGTCACTTCCTGGTGTCGATTCATCAAGGAGGGCTTCAACTGATTGAGCTAGATGTGCACGAAGTGAATCGCGCTTTACAGGATTGGCATACGCCCAGATTGCTGTATCGATCTGCATCAAAGTCGCAGAGACGATAGAGATATCGGATTCGGTCTTGAGTGCGTTCAGTGCAATGGTGACGTAATCAGTTGTTGAGAGCTCACCATCGCGACATGAATCCCAGAGTGAAGCCCAGATAAGTCCACGTGCAAGGGAATCATCGAGGTGCCCAAGGTGAGACTTCATCGTTGTAATTGAGCGATCGTCGAAGCGCAACTTGGCGTATGTCTGATCTTTATCGTTGATCAGTACAAGGTCAGCAACCTTTTCACCAGCAAGTGCTGAGACTTGAGTTAACTCGCCAGCGATATCGAGTTCGACGCTGGTACGACGAGAGAGCTTGTCGCCAGAGATATCAAAGAGACCAACATGCAAACGGTGTGGACGAAGTTCCTTTGAACCAACCGGCATTGTTGGCACTTCTTGTTTGATTGCAATCGACTTGTAGTTCTGGCCATCTATTTCGATGACAGGGCGAAGAGTGTTCACACCTGCTGTGCGCAGCCACGTTGAAACCCATGGCGTGAGATCGCGGCCTGAGGCAGCCTCAAGCTGATCGATCAAATCCTTAAGCGTGGTGTTACCGAATGCATGCTTTGAGAAGTAGAGGCGAAGACCCTTGATGAAGTTATCGCGACCCACGTGAGCCACAAGTTGCTGCAAGACTGATGCACCCTTGGCATATGAGATGCCATCAAAGTTAGTTCTTACTGCATCGAGATCTTCCATCTCGGTAGCAATTGGGTGAGTAGTTGATAGTTGATCAACGCGATATGCCCAGTTCTTGCGAAGTGAGTTGAACTCAGTCCATGCCTGCTTGTACTTAGTTGATGCAGAGACAGATTCGTATGACGCCCACTCTGCAAATGATTCGTTAAGCCATAGGTCATCCCACCACTTCATAGTGACGAGATCGCCAAACCACATATGTGCCATCTCGTGATGGATCGTGGTTGCGCGGCCTACATAGCTGCGTTCGGTTACCTTGGAGCGGAAGATCAGAACATCTTCATGGAAAGTTACGCAGCCAACGTTCTCCATTGCACCCCAGTTATATTCAGCAACTGCGATCTGGTCGTACTTACCGAATGGATATGCCAAACCGAAAGTCTTCTCAAAGTAAGCAAAGCCTTGCTTAGTTACTTCAAAGATATTTTCAGCATCGACATACTTAAAGAATGACTTGCGCGCATAGATTCCGAGAGGGATTGTCTTCTCGCCCTTGTACTCATCGTGTACCGATGTATATGGACCAGCCACGATTGCTGTGACATAGGTAGAGATCACTTGGGATTCAGCGAATTGCAAGAATTTGCGATCGCTAGCTAGCTCTTGAGTTGATTCGATTGCGTAGTTCGAGATTACTTCCCAGTGCTTCGGGGTAATGGTGCTGATAGTAAATGTTGCCTTCTGATCCGGTTGGTCAAAGCAGGCATACATACGGCGAGCATCGCCAGTTTCAAATTGGGTGTAGAGATAGATCTCGTTATCTACAGGATCTACAAAACGGTGAAGGCCTTCACCTGAGTTTGAGTAAACGCCATCATGTTCGATTTCAAGAATATTTTCTGCAGCTAGGGCAGGTAGATAGATTGTTTCGCCATCAAACTTTGGATCAAAGTCAGCGCCATTGAGCTTTGCGCTAATTACTTTGCTACCAACACAGTCGATAAAGGTACTTGAGCCAGGCTTAAGCCCTGTAAATACAACTGTTGTCTTTACGCGAAAATTCTCCGCACCCGTTGTTAGATCTAAATCGATTCGATAGCTCTTGACCTTGACGATCTCTGAACGCTCTGCCGCTTCGACCTGCTTGATATTTGTGCCTGGCACGGGTAACTCCTTTGTCATATATATCGCGTGAAATCAGGGGCTTATCCAATCATGTAAGAATGGGTCTATGGAAACCCGGTCGGTACGCAGCTATCGCTTACGAGGTTCTCGCATCACCCGCTCACAGGCAACCGCCCTCGATCGATTCTGGCCTATCTATGGCGTTGAGATTCCCGAAGGAAAGTTAGATCTACCCGCACTCTTTCCTGATTCGAAAGAGATCATCATGGAGATTGGATTTGGAATGGGTGAGGCGACAGCGCTAGTCGGCCGCGACTTTCCTGGCGTTGGATTCCTCGCAGTTGAAGTTCACTTTCCTGGCGTAGGAAAACTCATGGCGAGCATTGAAGAGCTGGGTTTGAAAAATATTCGCATCATGGAGACCGATGTTCACATTCTCTTTGAAGAACATCTAGAGGATCAGAGCCTTGATGGGATTCATCTTTTCTTTCCAGATCCATGGCCTAAGAAGAAACATAACAAGCGACGTATCGTTAATCTAGAATTTCTCTCGCTGATAGCTCCAAAGATTAAGCCAGGTGGATTTATTCATATTGCGACAGATTGGGTTCCATACGCCCAAGTGATGGAAGAAGTTTTTGCAGCCTCTGATCTATTTGCTGGGGGAGTAGTAGCCAGACCTGAATGGCGCCCACTCACACGATTTGAAGGACAAGGCATTACTAAAGATCATCAAGTCACAGACTTGAGATATGTAAAGAATTAGTTTGGCTTAGCCCTTATTTTCAAAGTCAGAGATCTTCTTGATGCGGCGCACATGGCGCTCATCATGTGAGAACGGTGCCCCGATAAAGGTATCTATAATCTCTTTAACGAATGAGATTTCATGCATACGTCCGCCTACTGCGATGACATTTGCATTGTTATGATCTTTTGCAAGCTTGGCGGTCTCTATTGACCAAGCCAAGGCTGCGCGAATTCCCTTCACTTTATTTGCAGCAATCTGCTCACCATTGCCTGAGCCGCCTAAAACGATACCTAGCGAAGTTGGATCTTTTGCAACCGCTTCTGCTGCCGGAATACAGAAATCTGGGTAATCATCGAGTGCGTCATATTCATGTGGTCCGTGGTCGGTGACATCGTGACCGTTACTGGTGAGGTGTTTTACTAATTCAGCTTTGAGTTCAAGACCAGCATGATCGCTACCGATATGAATTCTCATAAGCGCATACTCTCACGCAGCGCTGAAATTCTTGCGCAGCCTTCGCGGTAAAGAGAAACCCGCTCCGCAGATTTCTCTACGAAGCGGGTTTTGATCACCCTTGGAGAAGGAAATAGCTAGTGATTAAGCACCAGGTGTTGCAGTTGGTGATGGAAGCGTTGGAGCTGTTGCTCCGCCCATTCCGCCACCCTTTGGACCGCGATGATCATGACCATGTCCGCCACGTCCACCCTTATGTCCCTTGCCACCAACTTCGTTAACTTCTTCAGTCACGTGCGCAACAAGGTTTGCCTTTTTTTCAGTTGCTTGTGCTGCAGTTAGTTTTCCAGCTGTAACTGCTGCATCAATATGCTTTGTCTTCTCTGCAACTATTACTGCGATGAGTGCATCCTTCTTAGCGCCAGCGATCTGAGCTAGTGATTCACCAGCTTTTAATCGTGACTTAACAGTTGCTGAATCAACACCAATTGTTGCTGAGATAAGAGCTTTCATTGCTGCATGATCTGCACCATGTGGGCCACCCTTTTCACCCATTGGACGGTTTGCATCAGCTTGTTCCTTTGAAACACCAACTTTATGTGAAGCCTTTGAAGCAGCGCCCGCTACTCCAATAGATCCTGCAGTTAGTGCAAGTATTGTCACTACGACTGCGATTACTTTCTTCTTTGTCATGTAACTTCCTTTCGTCCCGAGAAGTTCAGTATCAATAACCTTTGCTATCGACTACCCATAATTAACTCTTCTATGCTGATAAAGGTATTCCAAGAACCTGTGAGACTCTTGTGAGTTTTCCCCTCTGACCGGGGGATTTTCACTCACTTGAGCGCAAGCGCCCCTCCCGTTCAGCGAGTTCCTTTAGGGGGAGCCCCATTGAGGGCAGATTTTGGCCCCCTCACACTGAGAATAATTCCGAGGTCAGGA
>CANLFL010000080.1 GCA_947489825.1 Candidatus Nanopelagicaceae bacterium | reverse complement strand
CGCGGAATGACTCTGGCAATTGATCTGCACTTACATTTTGTGCGATTGCAGAATCTTTAAAACGCTCCTGGAAGCGAATGAAAGCCTCTGATTGGCTCTCATAGTAAACGCTTTCAACGACAGGTAGGGCTGCTAGATCCGCCTTAATGGTTGTGCGCTGCGCATCGGTAACAACGCCACCAGAACATGAAGGCGATTCTGATAAAGGTCCGCATAGGAATACAGATACTTCGATTTTGTCATACCAATAATCTTTCATCGCACCGACTTGAGCGTTTGAAAGCAAGCCAATTCCAAGCAATGACAGGGAGATCGCTGTTGTCACAACAACGGCAAAGGTCATGGTGAGGTTACGACGAAGCCCAATTCGAACCTCACTGAGCAAGAATCCTGCGCGCATTTATTCTCTCCCTTACCCGGTATATCCATAGACGCCACGAACCTGATCTCGGATTACATGTCCGCCATCTAGCTCGATCACGCGCTTACGCATCTGATCAACAATTCCTGAATCGTGTGTTGCCATCAATACTGTGGTGCCCTCGCGATTAATTCTGTCGAGTAACTTCATGATGCCCACTGATAACGCTGGGTCAAGGTTTCCTGTTGGCTCATCCGCGATGATAATTGCTGGCTTTGTTACGTATGCGCGAGCAATTGCTACACGCTGTTGCTCACCGCCTGAAAGCTGGTTAGGCATGCGATCACCCTTATCTTCAAGGCCAATCAATTCAAGTACCTCAGGGACCTCGCGGTTGATCTCTTTCTTTGAGTAACCGAGAACGTGAAGAGCAAATGCAATATTTTCAGTGATCGTCTTATTTGGAAGAAGACGGAAGTCTTGGAAGACAGTTCCAAGTTGGCGACGAAGCTCAGGAATCTTATGGTTTGAAAGTTTGTCAAGATCTTTTCCAGCAACATGAATAACGCCTGAAGATGGCTTCTCTTCGCGGAGAATTAAACGTAAGAATGTTGACTTACCTGAACCAGATGCACCGACAAGGAAAACAAACTCTCCCTTAACAATTTCAAGGTTGACTGCTTCGAGGGCAGAGCGCTCCTGACCTGGATAGGTCTTCGTCACATTCTCAAAGCGAATCATCTGCTGCTCCTCGTTGCCATTTCCGTGGGAAGGGCTTGCGCCCGACCCGTTGGTACTCAAGCGCCATGCGGAACTTAAGACCTTTGGATCACGGGGCTATTCGGCCCCATTGTCTCCGTACTGAGCCTAGTTTATGGAACAAGCGTGAACTATGCGGGATTTGGGCGCAGGTAGACCCGACTTTAGATAGAAATTGAGTCCAGACTCAGGCGTGTAGTGAGTGTGAGATTTATTGCGTTGCTTGAGAACGGCGCCAGCGAATTCCAGCCTCGATGAAATCATCGATCTCGCCATTGAGGACTGCTGATGTATTTCCTGTCTCATGGTTATTACGAAGATCCTTCACCATTTGATACGGGGCCAGAACATAGGAACGCATCTGATTTCCCCATGAACCTGAGTTATCGCCCTTGAGCGCATTGATTTTCGCTTGCTCTTCTTGGCGACGGCGCTCAAGTAACTTTGATTGCAATACAACCATTGCTGTTGCCTTATTCTGAATCTGAGAACGTTCGTTCTGACACGAGACAACGATTCCAGTCGGTAGATGTGTCAGGCGTACTGCGGAGTCAGTTGTATTTACGCCCTGACCTCCAGGACCTGATGAGCGATACACATCAACACGAATCTCTTTCTCATCAATCTCAACATGGTCACTCTGTTCAACGAAAGGAACAACTTCAACGCCGGCAAAAGAAGTGTGTCGGCGTGATTGTGAATCAAAAGGAGAGATGCGTACTAAGCGATGAGTACCCTGTTCAACAGAGAGTGTCCCATAAGCATATGGAGCACTCACACGAAACGTTGTTGATTTAATGCCGGCCTCTTCTGCATATGATGTTTCTAGAACATCAACTTTATGTTCGTGGCGTTCGCAGTAGCGCAAGTACATACGCATCAGCATCTCAGCCCAGTCTGCTGCTTCCACGCCGCCAGCTTCTGAACGAATTGTGATCAGCGCATCACGATCATCATATTCACCATTGAGTAAGGTGGTGACTTCGAGTTCGCTAATAGCTTTAACGGTTGAAGCGAGTTCATTCTCAGCATCGCGTAGGGCTGATCCGTCTGGTTCATCAACTGCTAATTCAAAGAGGACAGGTAGATCTTCAACACGACGGCGCAGGGATTTGAGGCGTGCAATAGTTGATTGAACGCGTGAGAGCTTGCTTGTTACTGCCTGGGCCTTTTCTGGGTCATCCCAGAGATTAGGAACTCCCGCTTCGGCCTCTAGTTCGACCGCTTCTGCTTCAAGTTTTGGAAGATCAAGCACCTTTTCAATAGAAACTAGGGTCGCGTCAATCTCCGCTATCTCGAGGTTGTATTCGCGGGCCATGGGGAAAGGATACCCACTCGAATAGAGCGATCACCTCAATGAGTGTGCGCAGAGGATCAACTAATCCGAAAGCCAAAGAGATAGAAGCCATTGTTGCGTTGATTATAAGTTGTTGCCGAAGAGATCAACGTGACACTACTTAGATTCAAAAATGGTAGCTGAAACGGAAGATCAACTTCTACCTTCAGAGCGACACGTAAGTCCCGACCATCACAGGCGATTTCTGCGACTTCCAAATTATGCGCCCCCTTATCGATCAGCAATTTGCTCTCTTTTGCTAAATCAGAGAGTGCCTCTGCGATACCGGCCTGTGCCTTCTGGCAATCAATGGGAACTCCAGGATCTTCTGGACCTTGACCAAATAGATTTTGAGCCATTGTTATCACATTAAATTTTCCACTGTAATAAGCATCTTCGTCCAAGAAGTGAGCTCCACGTTGAGCAGCCGATTCTGCACTTTGAGTCAAAGTTCGCTTCGCCAAAGTAATTGTTGCGACATTAGTTGTAATCATCACGAGAGAAATTGTGATAAGAAAAAGTGCGATTATTAGAAGAGAAATTGACCCTCTCTCGTCTTGAATCTTTAGAGAAACTCTCCGTAGGGCTACTCGATTTCCTCGTAAAATATTTAGCGCTGCTCGAAGTCTTTTCATTACTGACTCCAAGGAGAAAAATATTCCTGAGCTGCAGCTTCAATAGTGCGGCCGTGACTCACCGACGGATCCATCTTGAGAGTAATTCTTACCCGTCCATTTGGTAGGTGGCACGGACTCTTACTGCACTTCATCTCGACATCAATCGCTCTAATTTCTTGTTGACTTAAACCCAGGCTCTTCCCGCCGACCTCAATCACTTGCCGAATGAGAGCTTCGCCAGATTGATCATTGCTACTCTCTATATAGCTGCGCAGGCTCTCTCTTGCCAATGTTTGCAACACCATCTCATGAGAACTTACTGCAGAAAATTGCCCAAGAAAAATGAAGATTGGAATAAAGAGAGGTAGCGCCAGTACGACGAATTCAACACTGGCACTTCCCTCTTCTCTCTGCACAGTCTTCTTCGCAAGGCACAAAAATCCTTTCATAGTGAATCTTTTCATCGCGTGTTCTCGATGACTGCGATCCCCCGAGCATCTGTCTCCAGCTCTCGCCCTAGAAGTGCAGCAAGTCCTGGCACTAACTCAGGAATCTTGCGACTATGCATCGTGATCAATATTGCTAGATTCGAAAAGCGATCTGGAGATTGAAGTTTTTGCTCTCTATCTGATTGCGAAAAGTTGCCTGAAATTGCTCGAGTCGAAGCTTGGTCTGATGCTGCTAAGGAATCAGCATCTCTCATCCCAATTGCAAGAATAAGTTGAATGCCGATAAGAAAGAGGAAGAGAAGTGGGATCATAACCAACGAGCTCTCGACATTTCCTCGTTCGTCTTTGATTAATCTCCATACCTCTTTACGCCGGATCACTTATCGAATGCCGTTCATTGCATCGAGGGAATTCTTCAGAATTGCAGATAGCCGCGGGGCTGCAATGGTCCAGATCGCGGTAACTAAGCCTGTCGTCATCAAGACAACTAGGACCCATCCCGGAACATCACCACGTTCGTCTTTCACTATCTTCACAAATTTCTTCTCCTTAAGTGCAATTAGTGGCGCTGCAATTCTATCTTGTATCCACATCGAGCACTTAAGAGTCTTTGATGATATTTCTTCACTACTAATTGAGTTCTGCATTTGTTTCTCCTTCTTCTGTAGGTTTATTTCTTTGCTGTTCTTCTTTGCTGTTCTTCTTTGCTGTTCTTCTTTGCCTCTAGCTCGCAAAGAGATTTAGATTTGTTAACGAAGGCCAGAGTGCGAAGAGGATGGAGATGGGAAGAATCAGAAAGACCACAGGGATCATCATCGATATCTCTGCCTTTCCCGCGGCTGCCAAAACTCGATTCCGTTGATGATCTCGAGCTTCCTGTACATGCCTTACGAGAACTTCCGTAATTGGAGCGCCTCGCACCATTGCATTGACCATCGAATCAATGAATTTGCGGACCAGCGGAGAGTTAACGTCGCGCCCCATCAAATCGAGGGCTGAGTGGAAAGGCGTTCCTTTGTGAACTCGCGCGATTACAAGACGAAATCTCACACTTAGGTAGCCATGTGAATTTTCTGCAATTCTCTTGAAAGCAGTCAGCGGCGACTCTCCTGCGGAAATCGCTAAAGTAAGCATCTCAACTATTGCTGGAAACTCTGCTTCGATTGCACTCCGCTGTTTCTTCACTGCGGTCGTGAGTGTTCGATCGGCATAGAGATATGAGGTAGTTGCAATACTTATGCTGAGAAATGCAGTCGCAACGAGAGATTGATGACTTAGTGAAGATAGTG
>CANLFL010000079.1 GCA_947489825.1 Candidatus Nanopelagicaceae bacterium | reverse complement strand
TTAGCTAGCGCTGATTGCGCACCTTTGCGTGTGACTACCTTTGAAAATGTTGCATGCACTGTCAGTGAGTGAGTTGTAATCACTGGAACTCGCACACAAGTTACTGCAACTTTAAGTTTAGGCATTCCCAAAATCTTCCGTGATTCATTGCGAACTTTAAGTTCTTCTGATGAATAGCCATCTTCTTTAAGGGAACCTGCCCAAGGAATAACATTCATTGCAAGAGGTGCTGGGAATGGACCGAGGTCTTTAATTGCTCCGCGTACATCTTTTGCTGTGGAACCTAAATTCTTTCCAGCAACCTTTGAAATCTGATCGTGCAAGGCATCGATTCCAGATTGACCTGCACCAGATGCTGCTTGGTAAGAAGAGACAACGAGAGCCTTGAGACCAAACTTCTTATTGAGTGCTCCCATTGCAACAATCATTGAAAGTGTTGTGCAATTTGGATTTGAGATAATTCCCTTTGGACGCTTCTTAATATCTTTTGGATTCACTTCTGGCACCACAAGTGGGACCTTCTTATCCATACGGAATGCACCGGAGTTATCTACAACAACTGCACCGCGGGATGCTGCAATCGGTGCCCATTCGGCAGAGATCTCATCTGGAACATCGAACATTGCAATATCAATTCCGTCGAATGCTTCAGGTGATAGTGCAACGACAGTGAGTTCTTCGCCGCGGCACATCAATTTCTTTCCAGCGCTACGAGCAGATGCAATAAGGCGAATCTCGCCATAGACATTCTTGCGTGTGCTTAGGATGTCGAGCATCACGGTACCAACTGCTCCAGTTGCACCCACTACTGCAAGGGAAGGAAGTTTCTTCTTTACCTTCTTCTGAGTCATCGACCTGATCCTCCATATACAACTGCTTCAATCTGATCAGCGTCGAGCTGGAAGGCAGTGTGGGCTGCCCTTGTGGCACGCTCCAGATCTACCTCGCGCACGATGATGGAGATGCGGATTTCAGAAGTTGAAATCATTTCAATATTGACGCCCACATCAGACATTGCAGCGAAGAATGTCGCTGTCACACCTGGATTTGAGCGCATTCCTGCGCCAACAAGTGAGAGCTTTCCGATTGTGTCATCGTAGAGAATTGATGCAAAGCCAACTTCTCCTTGGATGCGCTGCAGGACTGCAGTTCCGTTAGAGCCTTCCGCCTTTGGCAGGGTGAAGGAAATATCTGTAAGCCCCGTGGCTGCAGCAGATACGTTCTGCACAATCATGTCGATGTTGATGTCAGCATCGGCGATTGCTTGGAAGATGCGCGCTGCAACGCCGGTTCGGTCTGGAACACCAACGATGGTGATCTTGGCTTCGGACTTGTCGTGTGCAACGCCCGAGATGATTGCTTGCTCCATGGTTCCTCCTTCAGGGTGATTTGCAACCACCCAGGTTCCTTCGTTGGGTGAAAATGATGAACGTACGTGAATTGGTAAGTCATAGCGGCGTGCATATTCAACGCAACGCAGGTGAAGAACTTTTGCACCAGCTGCTGCGAGTTCGAGCATCTCGTCATATGTCACTGTCTTTAATTTGCGAGCTGTAGGGACAACGCGCGGATCTGCACTGAAGACGCCGTCAACATCTGTATAAATCTCGCAGACATCGGCATCGAGTGCTGCTGCGAGCGCGACTGCAGTGGTATCTGATCCGCCGCGACCAAGTGTTGTAATGTCTTTCGTATCTTGCGAGATTCCCTGGAAACCGGCAACGATTGCAATCGCACCTTCATTGATCGCTTCCTGGATACGACCAGGAGTTACATCGATAATGCGTGCTTTTCCATGGACTGAGTCGGTGATTACACCTGCTTGGCTTCCAGTAAATGAACGTGCTTCAAAACCTAAATTATTAATTGCCATCGCAAGGAGTGCCATTGAAATTCGCTCACCCGCTGTGAGCAACATGTCGAGTTCGCGACCTTGTGGGATTGGGGTAACGGCATTAGCCAATTCGATGAGTTCATCGGTGGTATCGCCCATCGCACTAACCACCACGACCACCTGGTTGCCTGCCTTCTTTGAGGCCACAATGCGGGCGGCCACGCGCTTCATTCCTTCGGCATCTGCCACCGAAGAGCCGCCATATTTCTGAACGATCAGTCCCATGCAGATAAGTGTGAACTATCTAGTGGGTTTGGGGCTACCTAAATTAGCGATATCCCATATAATGAGACGGTCAGCATCTCAGAATATGAGAAAACTATCCCTCTACGTTACGGCGTCCCTCAAAGGCGCGACCTAGGGTCACCTCATCTGCGTATTCAAGATCGCCACCAACAGGAAGTCCGCTGGCAAGGCGTGAGACTTTCAGCCCCATCGGCTTAATCAAACGAGCCAGGTAGGTCGCTGTCGCTTCACCTTCAAGGTTGGGATCTGTAGCCAAGATAACTTCAACGATATTTGAATCAGCTAACCGTGTCATTAGCTCGCGAATACGTAATTGTTCTGGGCCGATGCCATCGATTGGGCTGATTGCACCACCAAGCACGTGATACTTGCCGCGAAATTCGCGTGTGCGTTCGATGGCGATGACATCTTTACTCTCTTCAACAACGCAGATCTGTGTTGGATCGCGGCGTGGATCGCGGCAGATGCGGCATTCGGTCTCTTCTGAAACGTTGCCACACTGCACGCAGAACTTGACTCGCTCTTTGACTGTGCGAATTGCATCAACAAGTGCCTGAGCTGTTTCGTTCTCGCTCTGCAGAATATGGAATGCAATACGTTGAGCTGACTTTGGTCCGATACCTGGCAGACGGCCAAGGGCATCGATTAAATCTTGAATCGCACCTTCATACATTCCTGAAGTCATACTTGATTATTCTTCTCAGAGATTACAGTTGCGCCAAGCTCGGCAGCTAATAGCGCAGCTCCGCTAAGCAAAGTCTTATCTGTTGGCGCTTCATCGGTGCGGACAGCACGAGAAGCTGGAGTACTGCTCTGGTCAATCGATGGATCAACAAGTGCTTCAATCTTGCGATCAAGGCCCGTGATATCGATAAAAGCTTGACGTAAAATCTCTTCCGATTCAGAGCGAATAAATGAATCGCGCGCACCAGCGTTAGCAATACCAATGGTGATCGCCTTGTCATCAAGGCCCAATATCTGCGCACTTGCGCTCAAAAGTGACCATGTCAGACGACGGCGCTTCTTCACATTTTCAATGACTTCAGGCCACATGCGACGAAGGGCTGCAACATCGAGCGCGTCAACTGGCGCAGCTACACTCTTCTTAACCTCTTCGACAACAGCTTTGACTTCAACTTTCTCTTCCACGATTGATTTAGCTACAGGCTCTGCCTTCTTTACAGGTGCTGGGGTTGATGCAGCTTCAGCAGCCGGAGCAGATGTAGCCATTCCTTGTACGCGCTCGAGTCTTTCCAGGCGTGCAAGAAGTCCCGAATCAGTTGTATCGCCCATCGGCAACAACATGCGGCCGCAAATAAGTTCAAGGATTAGACGCGGAGCAGTTGCACCACGCATCTGCGTAAGGCCCTCTGCTGCAATATCTGCAGCACGTGAAAGTGTGGCCGCGCCAAGATTCTTTGCTTGCACAACCATTCGCTCAAGTTGATCTTCTGGAATATCACGCAGGATTGAGTTAGCACTTGTCGCAGCGAGTGCATCAACGATCATGAGGTCGCGAAGGCGCTCAAGAAAATCACTAGCAAAGCGGCGTGGATCATGTCCTGATTCAATAACTCGATCGACAGTCTTAAAGAGTGTTGCCCCGTCACGAGCAGCCAAAGCTTCGACCGCATCATCCAAGAGCGCGCTATCGGTAAAACCAAGCAATTGGATTGCTATCTCATAGCTAACGCCTTCAGGGCCTGCACCAGCCAATAGCTGACCCAAGATGCTTAAGGCATCACGGACAGAGCCGCCACTTGCGCGTACAACTAATGGGATTACACCCTTTGCAACTTTGACGCCTTCTTGTGCGCAGATCTTTTCTAAATGCTCGCCCAAGATTCCAGGTGGAACTAAACGGAAAGGATAGTGGTGAGTACGTGAGCGAATTGTTGAGATTAACTTCTCTGGCTCTGTTGTTGCAAAGATAAAGATAACGTGAGGAGGTGGCTCTTCTACAACTTTGAGTAGCGCATTAGCTGCGCCTGGCCCAAGCTGATGCGCTTCATCAATAATGTAAATCTTGTACTTGCTCTGCACTGGTGCAAAGAATGCTTTATCGCGAAGATCACGCGCATCATCGACTAGTCCATGTGTTGCCGCATCTAACTCAATTACATCGAGTGAACCCGGACCATTAGCGACGAGATCATTACACGATTGACATTCACCGCATGGATTCGGTGTTGGTCCTTGTGCGCAGTTGAGTGAGCGCGCCATGATGCGAGCGCTTGAAGTTTTTCCGCAACCGCGTGGACCGCTAAACAAATATGCATGATGTGTTCGACCAGATTCGAGCGCATTTGATAAAGGAACAGTGACATGTTCTTGTCCGATGACATCTGCAAAGACAGAGGGACGGTACTTGCGATAAAGCGCTAGTGACATCATCTCCCCCTACTCGTCTCTGCTCCGTGGCCAGTGGTGATTCTAAAGTTTTAGGGACCCTCCGCGCACCCATCAGAGCGCGCCTACCCTTGCTGTATTCCTACCCTGGGGGAGTTCAGCGCGGTAATGCCGCGCGGAGGATCTGGTGAAATCATAGTGAGTGCGGCGATACCCTTAGCACGCTCATTTGGAGGATTCGCATAGCGGCCGAGTGCGCACGCTTGGAAAGCGTGTAAAGGGCAACCTTTCGAGGGTTCAAATCCCTCATCCTCCGCCAGAAG
>CANLFL010000078.1 GCA_947489825.1 Candidatus Nanopelagicaceae bacterium | reverse complement strand
TCTGGCTTGTTGTGGATCTTGGATATACCGCGCTTTACTTCAGCCAAGATCTTTATCTGACATCGGTGTTATATCTTGTATTTACCGTTGTAGCAGCTGTGGGTTGGAGGAGTTGGTATGCAACTTATCGACGCACTGGCTGAGATTGCTCAAGGAGTTGATCAACCCATCATCGCAATTGATGGGCCGGCAGGAGCTGGCAAGACCACGCTTGCATCGACAGTCTTCTTAGCGCTCTCTCCACACATCAGCACGACAGTTATTCATATGGATGAGCTCTACCCAGGGTGGGAGAGTGCGCTTGGCAGTGAATTAACAAAAACGCTGACTTGGATCACCTCATGCCACAAGGCGAAGAAACCGTTGCTCTATTCATCTTTTAACTGGGCGGCCAATGAATTTGCCGATCCAAAATCTCACCCATCCACCCACTTACTTATTCTTGAAGGTGTTGCCAGCGCGCAGATTGCAATCGAAGAAAGCTTTGCGACCTCGATCTGGCTCGACCTGGATCCACTCATCGGATATCAAAGAGTGATCGATCGAGATGGTGAGAAAATTTCCCGAGAAATGAGGCAATGGCTTGTGATGCAAGAGCAACACTTTGCAGCAGATAGGACGAAAGAGCGCTGCGAATTCCTTCTTTCAACCTAAAATTCAACTATGTCCGACCTCACTGGCAACCTCATCGATGGTCGCTATCAGCTCTTACGCCAGATGGATGCTGGAGGAATGGCGACAATCTATGAGGCTATAGACACGCGCCTTGATCGACGAGTGGCAGTCAAAATTATGCACGCCCATCTTGCTCAGGACGAGCAATTTGTTGAACGTTTTATCCGTGAAGCAAAGGCTGCAGCAGCGCTGAGCCATCCCAATATTGTCGCTGTGCAAGATCAGGGCTGGAACCAAAGTGGAATTCCTGCAGTTTTTATTGTGATGGAGCTAGTCGACGGGCACACCTTGCGTGAGTATCTCAATGAGCGAGGCGCCATACCCGTTACAGATGGAATCAAGTTCTTGCTTCCAGTTCTGAGTGCACTCGGTGCGGCACATCGTTTAGGAATTGTTCATAGAGATGTAAAGCCAGAAAATATTCTCGTATCTAAAGAGGGTCGAATAAAGATCACAGATTTCGGTCTTGCAAAGGGCGCGATGATCGGCAGCACAATGACGGCCGAATCAAGTGTCATCCTGGGAAGCGTCTCCTACCTATCCCCCGAACAAGTCTCACGAGGAATTGCAGATTCACGGAGTGATGTCTATTCGGCTGCGATTACTGCATTTGAGATTTTTACTGGAACCAAACCTTTCGAAGGTGATGAGCCCATCCAAATTGCATTTATGCATGTGAATTCACGGGTACCTCGAATCAGCTCACTTATTCCAGATTTTCCTAAGGAACTGGATGATCTAATTTTTGCTGCGACAAGTGTCGATCCGGATGAGCGTCCCCGCGATTGTCAGATTTTCCACAGCCAACTTCTTGCAATTTCGCAGGCGCTCAATCCATCGGCACCTCAACTGAGTCTTGAACTAGATATTCCTATCGCGCCAATGAGAGAAAAAGTAAAGAAGAAATCTCGTGGAAAATTTACTCAGATCACAGAAAAAATCTCACTGACACTTCCATCTGTCGCTGCAAAAGAGACCACCGTGCAGGTGAGGGAGCGTAAGAAGGTAAGTAAGCGAGTTCGCCGCAATCGCTGGATCGCTGCAGGACTTGCAGTGCTTCTAGGAATTACAACATGGTGGGTGCTCATCGGCCCAGGGGCATCAGTGAAGTTTCCTTCGGTTGTCGGGGCTACGACAGAACAAGCTAATTCCACGCTCGTCGCTCTTGGCTTAACTACAGCAATTGTTGAAGAACGATTTGATGAGGATATTTCAAAAGGCCGCGTAATTTCTACTGATCCATTCGCCGGAGATTCGATAGCGCCAGGCGGAACTGTAAATCTTGTTGTATCAAAGGGAGCGGAGCGTTACACCATCCCCGCTCTTATCAGCCTTACTCCTGAAGCAGCTCTCAATCTCTTAGCAAAATCTCCACTTAAGGTTGGCGAGATTACTGAAGTTTTCAACGCTAAATTTCCTCAGGGATTTGTTATCTCTTCAAATCCAGCACAAGGGACGCGTGTGAAGCGAGATACTTTGATAGATATAGTCGTCAGTAAAGGTGTAGAAACTTTTAGCCTTGCTCCTTTTGTCGGAACAAATGGTGAACAAGCACTCAATGAATTAACTGATGCTGGATTTAACGTAACAGTGACATACGCTTTTGATGAGAAAGTCATGCCTGGTGAAGTGATTTCGCAAAATCCGGCGGCAGGCGCACCACTTCCGAAAGGCGCCGCAGTAGAAATATTTGTCTCCAAAGGTTCGGCCTTCGTCTATATCCCTAACGTGATGCGCTTCACGCAGGCACGTGCAACCGCACTTCTTGAAGATTTAGGTTTAAAGGTTGTAGTGAAGAAGGTAACAAAGAGTGGCAAATTAGTGATTGGAATAGATCCTAAGGTCGACGCCAAGGTCAAACGTGGAAGTACGGTTACTCTCACAGTAGGGTAGGCGAATGCCAAAAGCTGCATTGCCTCGGATCGGAGCCCACACACCTACAAGCGGTGGCATGGCTAAGCGCTCTATTGAATATGCACGCATCACTGAGGCCGAAGCAATCCAAGTTTTTACATCTAACCCACGCGGATGGGCAATGCCAGAGACAAATCATGAAGCCGATGCGCTCTTTCGCGAAAGAGCTGATGAGTTAGATCTGGAAGTCTACGTACACGCTCCCTTCCTCATTAATTTAGGTTCACCTACTGAAGGCACGTACAAGAATTCTTTAGCATCGACTGCATACTCACTCAAGCGCGGTCAAGAAATTGGCGCGTTGGGAGTTGTCGTACACACAGGATCTGCAGTAAACGAAGATTTTATAGAGAGTGCTTGGAAGCAAATTCACGAAGGAATGATGCCCATTCTCAATGCCCTTTCAAGTGATGCTCCTTATCTACTCCTTGAACCCACAGCTGGACAAGGTCAATCCTTGGTTAAACGTTTAGAAGATTTAGAGCACTACCTTAAAGCACTTGAATATCATCCAAAAGTTGGTATTTGTCTTGATACGTGTCATGTCTTTGCCGCAGGTCATGACATTGCAAAAAAGGGTGGAATGAAAGAGACCCTCGATTTACTCGTAGAAGTTGCCGGCGCGGAACGTATCCAATTGATTCACGCCAATGACTCGATGGATGTCTGTGGTGCACTCAAAGACCGTCATCAAAATATCGGAGAAGGCTTTATCGGTACCGATCCATTTAAAGAGTTGTTGGCACATCCTGCAGTCGTTAACGCTCCACTCATTCTTGAAACTCCAGGGATGGAACCAGAGCATGGAAAAGAGATCGCTCTCTTAAAGAAGTTGCGAAAGGGCTAAGGCTTCACCATGATGAAAACTCATGCTGGGCGAATGCGCCTTGCCCCCATCGCTCTGATCTTGTTGGCAGCCTCTTGGGGTCTGGCATTTGTGATTATGAAAGATTCGATTGAGCGCCAGAGCGTTAATAGCTTTCTCTTTACTCGATTTATCTGTGCAGTGATTTTTCTTGTTGCATTTAGGCCTACAGTCTTTCGCCAAATCACCAAAGAACTCTTCATTAAAGCATTTGCAGCAGGGCTACTTCTTGGTGCGGGCTACATATTGCAGACAGAGGGCCTCGCTAGAACAAGTGCTGCGATTACAGGCTTTGTTACAGGGCTCTATGTCGTTGCAACGCCGCTGATATCAGCTCTTTTCTTGAAGAAGAAAATCTCATTATTCACCTGGGGATGTGTGGCACTTGCCACCGTCGGACTTGCTCTTCTCTCTCTACGTGGATGGTCTATGGGCTTTGGAGAATTTCTCGTTCTGCTCTGTGCAATCGCATTTGGTGCACACATTGTCGCCCTCGGCCAGTGGAGTGCTGGGCGAGATGTCTACGCCATGACCACAGTGCAACTCTTTGCTGTGACAGTTCTTACTGGAGGATTTGCTTTTGCTGAGGGTTACCAAGCGCCACCTGATTACGGTGTGTGGGCAGTTGTCATCTTCACCGCGATCGTCTGCACAGCTTTTGGCTTCATTGTGCAAACCTGGGCTCAGGCTCACATTGATTCTACAAAGGTGGCAGTTATTTTGACCTTGGAAGTTGTCTTTGCCGCTCTCTTTGCAATCACTATCGGACGCGAGACAATGAGTATCCAGGTAGCACTCGGTGGAATTATCTTGCTCACCGCGATGTACCTCATCGTCGTAAAGGAACCTACCAATGATTGATCTTCGTTCAGATACGGTCACAGTTCCCTCTGCGGCGATGCGTGAAGTCATTGCAGGCGCGCCAGTTGGAGATGATGTCTACGGTGATGACCCCACAGTAAATGCACTCGAAGAGCGAGTTGCCGCACTCTTTGGTAAAGAAGCTGGTCTCTTTACACCGACCGGCTCATTAGCCAATCAATTGATGATGCGCATTCTCGTGCAGCCTGGTCAGGAAATTCTAGCTGAGACGAACTCACATGTGGTGCGTGCTGAACTTGGTGCGGCAGCAACATTCTCAGGTATTACAACTCGCACATGGCTGGCACCTTTGGGGTTATTGCACGCCTCTGATCCGCTAGCAATCGCCACACCAAACGCTGGTCCATATTTAGTCTCCACTGCAGCTATTGCAATTGAAAATTCTCATAACCTTGGTGGCGGCACAGTTCAGCCTCTTGATCAGATGAAATCACTTTATGAGCAAGCTCATGCGCTGGGAATTGCCATCCATCTCGACGGTGCGC
>CANLFL010000077.1 GCA_947489825.1 Candidatus Nanopelagicaceae bacterium | reverse complement strand
TTAGGCATTGCGATGTAATCCTTGAAACGACCCGGTACTGGACTCCAGCGTGCATGTATTGAACCAAGCACGGCATAGCAGTCACGTACATCATTGACCAGAACTCGGATTCCAACAAGATCGTAGATATCGTTGAACTCTCGCCCACGAACAACCATCTTTTGATACACGCTAAAGAAGTGCTTCTGTCTTCCTGTAACAGTTGCCTCAATCAGATCGTGAGCGAGATCAACGTTGACGGCATCGATAACCTCTTGTGTAAGCGCCTGACGCGCTGGACTACGTTCTGCAACCAAACGAGAGATCTCGGCGAATTTCTTGGGTTCAAGAACTTCAAAACTCAAATCCTCCAGCTCCCACTTCAGCGCGTTCATACCTAAACGGTGTGCAAGAGGTGCGTAGATATCAAGAGTCTCGCGAGCCTTACGTAAGGCGCTCTCTGGAGAAACAAATTTCCACGTTCGTGCGTTATGGAGGCGATCTGCCAGCTTTATAACTAAGACTCGAATATCACGTGACATTGCAATCACCATCTTGCGAACGGTCTCTGCCTCTGCCGTTGGTCCGTAGGTTAATTTATCTAGCTTTGTTACACCGTCAACTAGCGCAGCGATCTGATCTCCGAAATCATTTCGTAACTGGTCTAGCGAATACGGGGTATCTTCAACGGTGTCATGTAAAAGTGAGGCAATTATCGTCTCTTGATCAAGACCTAAATCAACCAGAATCTGAGTAACTGCAACCGGATGGGTGATGTAATCCTCACCCGATTTACGAGTCTGTCCGACGTGAGCAGTGTGAGCTACGAGAAATGCTCGTTCAACCTCAGATACATCAGCCTGCGGATGATGTTCTTGCAGCCCAGTGATAAGTGGCTTGAGAAGTTCATCCATCGGAGGTATTTCTACTTACGGCCTTTGCGCTTTGGTTGATTACGTGGTCCACGTCGGTCAGCCACGGTCGCTGTAGCAACCTGTACTGAACCTGAAGTCGCAGCTGAATTAACAACTGCTGATCCACGAGCCTGAACACGCTTTGCAAGAGCAATCATCGCTGGCTCTTTCTCGCGAAGTTGTGCAAGGACAGGAGGCGCAATAAAGATAGATGAATAGGCTCCCACGATCATGCCGATGAAGAGTGCAAGTGAGAGATCTTTTAGTGTTCCAGCACCCAATAGTCCTGCACCGACAAATAAAATCGATCCCACTGGAATTAAGGCAATTACTGATGTGTTGATTGAACGCACGAGGGTTTGGTTTACAGCAAGGTTTGTCGCTTGTGTATAGGTCTGCTTGCTCGTAGAAGTAATTGAGCGGGTGTTCTCACGCACCTTATCGAAAACAACCACAGTGTCATACAGGGAATAACCCAAAATTGTGAGGAAGCCAATCACCGTCGCAGGCGTTACATCGAATCCAACGAGTGCGTAGATTCCGACTGTAATGAAGACGTCATGAACGACGGCAACAATCGCTGCAATCGCCATTTTTGGCTCAAAGGTCATCGCCAAGAAGACCATGATGACAATTAGGAATGCAATCAATCCGTAGAGAGCTTTCTTGGTAATTTCCTTACCCCACGATGGACCAATGATCTGCGTATCAATCGATTCAGCGCTGACACCAAAAGTTGAAACAATCACCGATTCAACTGCATCCGACTGCGCATTGGTGAGTGAACCTGTCTGCACACGGATCTTGCTATCGCCCACTTTCTGGACGATGAGCTCCGATGAAATTCCAGCTCCCTCGACAGCGCTTCTAGCCTGCTCAACTGTTGCAGTGGTTGATGTGAATGTATAGGCAGATCCACCCTTGAATTCGATACCGAGGTGAAGTCCCTGCAAAGTTAGTGCCCCAATTGAAAGCAGGGTAAATAGCGCTGAGACTATGTACCAACGCTTGGCATTTCCTACGATATTAAATGACGTCTCACCTGAATAAAGTCGGCCGCCAAGACCCTTGATTGATGACATGTTATGCCTCCACGCGTGCTGTTGGGCGACTTACGCCAGAACTCTTATCGGATACACCAGAGAAACGATGGCCTAAATTGAAGAATTCCAACTTTGCCATCAGAGTCATCAAAGGCTTTGTGAAGATATAAACAACGAGTAAGTCGACAAGGGTTGTTAAGCCGAGTGTAAATGCGAAGCCTTGCACGCCTCCGACAGCAAAGAAGTAGAGAAGTGCTGCTGCGATGATTGAGACCGCATCTGCTACCAAAATCGTATGCCGAGCTTTAATCCAGCCACTTTCGACCGCCGATCGTAGCGATCGACCCTCTCGAATCTCATCACGAATACGTTCGAAATAGACCACAAACGAGTCGGCTGTAATACCTACCGCCACAATAATTCCGGCGATTCCCGCGAGTGTGAGAGTGAAACCGATAGCTTCTCCCAGCACGAGGACGAGGAGGTAGATCATGAGAGCTGCAACCGCAAGTGATCCAGTAACTACGATACCGAGACCGCGGTAATAAAGGAATGAATAGATCGTAACTAGGATCAAACCAAGGGCTCCAGCTAAAAGACCGGCATCGAGTTGTTCAGAACCTAGTGTTGGAGAAACCTGCTGAACTTCGCCACGATCAAATGCAAGTGGAAGTGCTCCGTACTTGAGAACATTCGCCAAGTCTTGAGCTTCAACTTGTGTGAATGATCCTGTGATTTGTGCAGTACCGGACGGAATCGCCTCAGTGATGCGAGGAGATGATTGAACAATTCCATCGAGAACAATGGCAACCTGGTTAGTTGGTTCTGGCAAAGAAGTTACTCGCGCGGTCAACTGGCCAAATGCACTAGTTCCTTCACCGTTAAATGTAAGCGAAACACTCCACGCACTTCCAGCTTGAGTGTCTATTCCAGCTGAAGCTTTTGAAATTTGGCGACCTAATACCTCAGCAGGTGCCAAGATGTACTTGGTCCCACCATCTTTGGAACATGCAGTAATTGCTGCTGCAGGATCATCAGAACCTGTTCCCTGCAAGCTTTCGGCGCTTGTGCAATTGAGATTAGCAAAAGCTAGGTTCACAGCTTCTGACACACCTGCAACTGGGGTTGCCACAGTTGATGTATCCGCTGACGCTGGAATTCCTAGACCAGATGCAAGAACTTGACGGAAACGAAGTTCAGCTGTCTGTCCGACAAGATCCACTACACGTCGACCATTTTCTCCAGGAACTGAGATCACAATTTGGCGGTTTGTTCCGCTTCCTTGCGCTGTTACTTCGCTCTCAGCTACACCTAATGAGTTCACACGCTGGCGAATAATCTCAACTGCTTGATCAATAGCCTCTGAGGTAACTTCGTTTCCGGCAGTCGATGCGCGCGGTTGGAGCGTGACGCTTGTGCCTCCACGAAGATCAAGACCAAGGCGCACAGATGCGGCATCTGTAATGAAGGAGGTTGCTCCTAGACCGACCAAAATGAGGGCAAGTATCGCCAAGGAACGCCCAGGACGGGCAGAACTCTTTACAACTTTATTAGGTGTGGACATAAGAGCAGAGTCTAGGCCACGCGAGGAGGTGCTCAGATCAATCTGAGGTGGGATCAAAAAGGGTGGCAAGGCTGGGCGGAACGCTGCGACCTAAGTGGGTATAGCCCAGAGCGGTTGCTACTCGACCCCGTGAGGTACGTGCCATAAATCCATTTCGGACGAGGAAAGGTTCGGCCACTGATTCCACAGTTTCAGTCTCTTCACCCACTGCAATTGCTAGCGTTGAAAGTCCTACTGGTCCCCCATTGAATCGATCGATAAGGGCGACCAGAACTGATCGATCTAGACGATCTAAGCCTTGTTTATCAACTTCGTACATTTCAAGCGCTTCTAATGCGTGGCTATGCGTCAGAGATTGCGATCCCTTGACTTGGGCATAGTCACGTACGCGCCTTAACAATCTATTTGCGATACGCGGTGTACCTCGGGATCTTCCAGCAATCTCCGCGATCGCTTTTTTATCAATAGTCAGACCAAGAAGCTGCGCACTTCGTGAGATGACGTGTTCGATCTCGGCTGCATCATAGAAATCAAGATGCGCGGTGAAACCAAAGCGATCGCGAAGTGGGCTGGGCAATAAACCTGCTCTAGTCGTTGCACCAACGAGGGTGAAGTGTGGAAGTTGCAATGGAATTGCGGTGGCACCCGGTCCTTTACCTACAACAACATCAACTCTGAAATCTTCCATCGCCAAATAAAGTAACTCTTCAGCTGGTCGCGGCAGACGATGGATTTCATCAAGGAAGAGAATTTCTCCCTCGACCAGCGAAGACAGGATTGCCGCAAGATCTCCAGCATGTGTGATCGCAGGTCCGCTAGTGATACGAATTGGTGTTGACATTTCGGACGCCAAGATCATCGCAAGAGTTGTCTTGCCTAATCCTGGTGGACCAGAGAGCAAGATGTGATCGGCAGCTGCGCCACGATTTCGTGCCGCCGTAAGAAGAACATCTATCTGTTCACGAACACGATGCTGACCGATGAACTCTTTAAGCGTCTTAGGGCGAAGCGCATTCTCCGATAAGGATTCATCGGATGCTGCGACGGGATTAACTAAACGATCCGAATTTTCGGTCATGACTTACCGCCTGCAAGGGCTGCCTTAAGTAGTTCTGAAAGATCTGAATGAGCCGGATCTAGCCCTCGATTTGCATAATCAATGGCCACGATTGAAGTCGTTGCATCGGCTTCACGTGCTGAATAACCTAATGAAATCAAGGCACCGGAGAGTTGCTCACGCCAGAGTGGCAGTGACGAAGAGGTTCGCGCACCAGATGATCCAGATCCCAATAACTTGCCCTTGAGCTCAAGAAGAATGCGCTGGGCACCTTTCTTTCCAATACCAGGCACACCAGAGAGAATACTTACTGATTCCGATTCGAC
>CANLFL010000076.1 GCA_947489825.1 Candidatus Nanopelagicaceae bacterium | reverse complement strand
AGTTCTCAGCAGTTGAATATCACTCGACTTCGTGCTCTAGAGAATGCACGCGAGATGGTAAGTATTTCCACTATTGGAATCTCGGCACATATTGGAATCAATGGCGAGCTGATCACCAAAACTCCTGAGAATGTTTCTGCTCAATTGTTAGGGGATCTGCGGTCTAATACGGATCGCACCATAGCCAATCACCTCGGTGGATTTGGGCCTGGAATAGTTCTCCTCATCTCCATACTTTTCCCGCTGGCATTGCGTATAGTGAGATCTCTATGAAAACGATGATTTTGATTCCGACCTACAACGAGGCGACCTCGGTTGTGGAACTTTTGCGCTCCCTAGAAACTTTGCGCGAAACGAAGGAATTTCATTTTAATGTCACCATCATCGACGATAATTCACCCGATAAAACTTCAGAGATCGTGGAATCATTATCACTAGATTGGGTTTCTATCTTAAAGAGAGAGAAGAAAGATGGGCTGGGTAACGCCTATCGTGCTGGTTTTGCTCAGGTTCTTGCCAATGGTCAGTACGACCAAATAGTGACAATGGATGCAGATGGTTCACATCGAGTCGCAGATTTGCCAGCAATGTTTGCAGCGATTTGCCCTGGGAAGTCGATAGTTCTCGGAACGCGTTGGATCCCCGGCGGATCGGTAGTTAATTGGCCGAAATCGCGTCAGTTACTCTCTAAATCTGGAACTAAGTACGCATCCTTAGCCCTAGGATTAAAGCTGGCAGACCTCACCGGTGGTTTTCGGATCTACAGTCGACAATTACTGGAATCACTTAATCTCACTCAGATGGATGCAACCGGATATTGCTTTCAAATTGAAATGGCTTTAGCTGCTCATTTGGCAGAGGCAAAAGCTACAGAAGTTCCAATTACCTTTGTCGAACGTATCAATGGAGTCTCAAAGATGTCGCGGGCGATAGTGATTGAGGCTTTAATTCAGACGACTCGGTGGGGCGTGAAACGTCGTCTACGGCCAAACGCCGATAAGTTACATTATGTAAAGTAAGAGAGAGAAACCCATCCCCGCGAGGATTCAGCCCTGATTTAGGCGTAATCCGAGACTGGCGTGCAGGCACAGATCAGATTTCTATCTCCATGTGCGCCATCAATACGACCTACGGGCGGCCAATACTTCATTCGTGCGCCGATGAGTTCGCCAGCCACAAGACCATCTAGCGGTGCTGGATAGCCAGCACTTTCGCGGGCATAGGCGCGATCCCATTGTGATGCAGTGACAGCTCGCGATGTATGAGGTGCCAATCGCAAGATGCTCCCCTCGATTGCAACCTTTCCATCAATGATCTCTTGAATCTCGCCACGAATTGCAATCATGGCATTAATGAAGCGATGAATCTCGTTGATATCTTCAGATTCAGTTGGTTCGATCATCAGAGTTCCAGCAACTGGGAAGGACATCGTTGGCGCATGGAAACCAAAGTCCATCAAGCGCTTGGCTATATCTTCTCCGGTAACACCGGACGCGGTTGTCAACGGTCGTATATCTAAAATGCATTCGTGGGCCACTAAATCATTGGCTCCGGTGTAGAGAATCGGATACGCCTCTTTAAGTCGAAAAGCCATGTAGTTGGCTGACAAGATGGCAACCTGTGTTGAATGAGTTAGACCCTCTCCCCCCAAGAGACGAATGTAAGCCCACGAAATCGGCAAGATACTTGCAGAGCCATATGGTGCTCCCGAAACTGGACCAGGCCCTGTTGCAGGCCCTGCATCTGCATCCATCGGATGGTTAGGTAGGAACGGCGCGAGATGGGCTCTAGCAATTACTGGACCTACACCCGGTCCCCCACCGCCATGCGGGATAGCAAATGTTTTATGAAGATTAAGATGGGAAACATCGGCGCCAAATTTTCCAGGTTGGGCAACACCAACGAGCGCATTGAGATTTGCGCCATCTACATAGACCTGGCCGCCAGCTTCATGGATCAGTGCGCAGATATCACTGACTGCACTTTCAAATACTCCATGAGTACTTGGGTAGGTGATCATCAGCGCTGCCAGATTTACGCGATGTTCATCAATCTTTGCCTTAATATCGGCAACACTGACATTCCCGTTCTCATCACATTCTATGACGACTACCTTCATGCCAGCCATGACAGCACTGGCGGCATTGGTGCCATGAGCACTCGATGGGATGAGACAGATTGTGCGGTTCTGATCACCGCGAGAATCGTGATAATTGCGAATAGCTAGAAGACCTGCGAACTCTCCTTGGCTTCCCGCATTTGGTTGTAGGGAGACCGCGTCATAACCAGTGATAGAGACGAGCCACTTGGATAGCTGCGTGATGAGCTCGCGCGATCCAACGCTCTGATTTGCTGGTGCAAACGGATGCAATTTCGAAAATTCTGGCCATGACACTGCCTCCATTTCAGTAACTGAGTTGAGCTTCATTGTGCAAGATCCCAGAGGAATCATTGTGCGATCGAGTGCGAGATCGCGATCTGCAAGGTTTCGTAAGTATCTCATCATCGCAGTTTCGGAGTGATTGGTATTAAAAACCGGATGTGTCAGGAATGTCGAAGTTCGCAGTAGCGCTGCAGGAAGATCAATAGATTTTGCGTCTTTAACACCTAGTATCTGCAAAATCGAGACGAAATCTTTCTCTGTCGTCTCTTCATCAAATGAAATTCGGACTTCAGTCTTACTCACTTGTGCAAAGTTAAAACCAGCTTCGACAGCCGATGCATGAGTTGAATCTGCATCCTTGACTGGAACGGTCACAGTATCAAATACATTTCCATTGGCTGAACCAGTTGCACTCTGGAGGCGAGATGCGAAAGCGTGTACTCGGGAGGCGATCCCCTTGAGTCCTTCAGGTCCATGCCACATTGCATAGAAGGCGCTCATATTTGCAAGCAGAGCTTGCGCGGTACAAATATTTGATGTCGCTTTATCTCGACGAATATGTTGTTCACGAGTTTGTAACGCCAGACGAAAGGCCGGAGCACCAGTGGAATCAATACTTTGTCCCACAAGTCTTCCCGGCATAGAACGCTCTAAACCAGATCGCACTGCTAGGAAACCTGCGTGAGGTCCACCGAACCCCATCGGCACCCCGAAACGCTGAGCTGTTCCTACCGCAACATCGGCACCCCACTCCCCCGGAGCAGTGAGCAGAGTTAGCGCCAGTAAATCTGTTGCTGCAATAACTAACGCGCCACGTTCATGCGCATATGTTGCAAATTTCGAGTAATCGACAATCTCACCAGTTGTATCTGGGTATTGGACTAACGCTCCGAAGAACTCTCCATCATAACCATTACGAGCAACATGGCCCGAATCGATCTCGACGACGGTAATTCCTAGCGGCTTTGCTCGGGTGATAACAACCGCCTTCGTCTGTGGATGAACATGCTCTTCAATCAAAAAGACAGCGTCATCGCTCATTTTTGATGATCGCCGTGCGAGAG
This sequence comes from Candidatus Nanopelagicaceae bacterium, assembly GCA_947489825.1. Next base: position 1,441 of record CANLFL010000076.1, on the reverse strand, counting down.
TCATCGCTTCAGCAGCTGCTGTGGACTCATCGAGCATTGAGGCATTTGAAATATCTAGCCCAGTAAGTTCACAGACCATTGTTTGAAATGCAAAGAGTGCTTCTAAACGACCTTGTGAAATTTCTGGTTGATATGGCGTGTAAGCGGTATACCAAGCAGGGTTTTCGAAAACATTGCGCTTGATTACAGGCGGCACGATCGTTCCGTAATAACCGGTACCGATCAGTGAAGTAAGTACCTTGTTCTTTGACGCCAACACTTTGAGTTCTGCAATCACGTCTACTTCACTTACGCCAGCCGCTATTGATCCTTCGATAACACCTTTGATTGCGATATTTGCAGGAACGACCGCGCTAATAAAACTATCTAAATCCTTGTAGCCAAGGGCTTTTAGCATCGCCTCTTCATCGCGATGTGCCGGACCGATATGACGATCCTCAAACTTACGCTCGATAGCCACTAAACCCCCTGTTGACTTCGCAGAGGAGAAATATAGAGCGGAAAGCTTCTTTACGCGCCTTTAGCCTTGCGACGCATAGAAAGTTCATCGTTACCTTCGACACGTGCAGGTGAACCATCAACCTCGCCTTGAAGGTTTGCCAACGATCCTTCTACTTCGCTCCACACCTTGCCTACTGCAATTCCGAATACACCTTGGCCACCGGCAAGTAAGTCCACAATTTCATCTGGGCTTGCACATTCATAAATTGAAGCACCATCACTCATCAAAGTGATTCGCTCGAGATCGTTCACTCCCCTACTACGAAGATGTGTCACTGCAGTACGAATATTTTGTAGAGAAATTCCGGCATCAAGTAAACGCTTAACAATTTTTAGAACGAGAATGTCTCGGAAACCATAAAGTCGTGATGTTCCAGATCCAGTTGCACTTCGAACGCTAGGTTCTACAAGACCAGTGCGTGCCCAATAATCGAGCTGACGGTAAGAAATTCCCGCAGCTGAACATGCAGTAGCTCCACGGTAACCGATCTCTGGCGTGGCTGGAGTAACTGGGGAGGTCACGAATTTCTCATTTCTCTTGGGGAAGAGGTGCTCTGGTGAGCAAATATACGCAGCGCTTGGGCTGCATTCAATGACCGACACGAACCAAACCTCAACTAGAGGTTGAGACTTATCCCGCGAAGTCCTCTGGGTTGATCTGATCCAAAAATTCGCGGAAGGCCTCAAGGTCGGCGCTCGGTGCCTCGATCGGCTGTCCATCTGCACCCATCTCTTGGATAAGACGTTCTGGGATCTCGATCCCCACCTGATCGACCAACTCACGAGAGGCGACGATATTGCTCTGACTGCGTAGAGCTAAGGCGATCGCATCAGATGGTCGAGCTGAGATTGCCAAGGCCGCATCTTCGTGGGTGCGCAACTGCAGAGTGGCAAAGAAGATGCCATCTCGTAAGTGAGTGATCTGAACTGCAAGCAAAGT
>CANLFL010000075.1 GCA_947489825.1 Candidatus Nanopelagicaceae bacterium | reverse complement strand
TATTTATGCGCCTAGAACTGCCCACACAACAAGTGCGAACATGGCGATACCAAAACCGACGATTGCGATTGCTGAAAGGGAGAGCAATCCGCGTGAATCTGCAATCTTGGCAGAAAGTGCAGAAGGATTGGTCACTCTACGAAGATCAACCATGAGCGCTTCACCTTCACGAACTGCTGCATATTGACTGATGATTGCAAGAATTCCAGTGATCGCTGCGACCCCAAGAGCGAGATACTTCGCAGAATCAGCTGCATCTGCAAAAACTCCGAGTGAAGCTAGAACCATAATTCCGATGAGAACAAGAGCAGGTGCTACCTGTGACTGAATGATCTGGGAACGCATGTGATTCCATTGCTTGAGTAGTGACTTCTCGTCCATTTAGAGCCTCCGTGATTGACGTAATCCACTCTGGATTTTGTAAGAGGTTAAGGCCTCTGGAGAGGAACTTCTACTCCAAAATCCAGAATTTTTGGTTAATTCTGAGCGCATCTCACCCCGCCACTGAGTCCTAGACTCTCTCACATGGCCGGATCTATCGCACTCGTTGGTTCGGGCGAATACCTGCCAGCAATGGCCGATCTTGAAAAATCGCTGATCGATGACGCTCTAGCACTTGGCAAGAAACCTACCTATATACAGATTCCAACGGCTGCAGGTCGTGAGAGCCAAGACCGACTCGATTATTGGCGCGCACTCGGTAAAGCACAAGCAGACAAGTTAGGCGTTGAACAAATCTTTCTTCCGATCTATAACCGTGAAGGCGCCCTCAATCCCGTCTTTGCAGATCTGATCAATGACTCTGCACTTATCTATCTATCCGGGGGAGACCCACACCATTTAGCTGAAAGTCTTCGCGATACTCCGGTCTGGCAATCCATCGTAAAGAATTGGAACTCAGGAACTTCATTGGCGGGATGCAGCGCCGGAGCAATGGTCTTGAGTGCGCACGTTCCAAACTTTCGCATGCTCAAACGCGAACCAACGCCGGGACTTTCTCTGCTTCCTGATATTCGAGTAATCCCACATTTCAACAAGTTCTTTAAATGGATTCCAGATAGCGCAGCAACAGTCTTATTGCACGCACCAGATGATCAGATAGTTCTTGGAATCGATGAGCTCACCGCACTCGTTAAGCGCCCAACCCAATCAACGTGGCGAGTTTACGGAGTAGCCAAAGTCCATGTTCTTAAGGGCTCACCAACACATGCATATAGTGATGGCGGCGAGATTGATTTAAGGATGATGTAGACAGCCCTCAGGGGGCACTTCCCATCCATCTTCGGTACGATTCTGCTTACGACTTTAACGAGAGAAGGAAATCATGGGCGCTTGTACCTGCACATACACAAGAGATGAAGAGAAGAACTGCGACGGAACACACAAGGTTGTTAAGGCTGTAAAGGCTGAGATGGCTGAAAAGCTTGAGGCTAATGGTTTCCCTCACGCTGCAGAATACGTAAAGAACAACTAGTTCGGTCTTGTAATGAAACGCCAAGTGATTACCTGGGTAGTCATCATTCTTGCCTCGCTAGCACTTGGCGTCTTCATCGATTCACTTTAGGCTTTAATTAATATATGGAGCTAATCCGCAAAGGTTTTCAAGTACTTCTAGGTGCTGCATTGATGTATGCCGGAATCACGCATCTAACGACCAATCGCACTGAGTTCCAAGCACAGGTACCAACATGGGTTCCACTCTCTGCCGACTTTGTTGTTCTTGCATCTGGAGTAGTTGAAATTGCACTCTGTATCGCACTTGCCTCTCTGCAAAATCGCCGCCAAGTTGGCTGGATTACTGCAGCATTCTTTGTTGCAATCTTTCCTGGCAATATCTCGCAATATGTAAACGGCATTGATGCTTTCGGATTAGATACCGATCAAGCTCGCCTTACACGTCTCTTCTTCCAACCAGTACTGGTGTTGTGGGCGCTGTGGGCAACTGGTGTTCTCATGCGCAATCGGGCCAAAAAGCCTTCGTAGGTACTTTCGAAACGCTCTCACCAGAAGTACTATTTTCCAATGCCAATCTACAAGTGCCCTCGGTGTCGCGGTTCTGATGCCTATTTCGCGAATCGCCAAGAACTTAGATCAACCGGCGGTCCTTTTTCTGAGTCCTATACAGTGGATGTAAAGAAGGCATTTTGTAGAGCGTGCGGTGAACCAATGGATAACCTGGGTCCAACACCGCAAGAAGCAAAGGCGGCCGACGAAAAACTTGAAAAAACGATTAACTTTTTCACTTCCAAGCTAGGAATTTTCTTAATCGTCATTTCACTTCTGGCTATTGGCTTTGTGATTTATGGAATTTGGAGTGGCATAAACGGCTGGATCCAGTGCATGGACGGCTACAACTACAAGTCTGAAGTAGTCGACGGAGAAACCCTCTACCTCAATCAGTGTGACGCTTACTAGCTAACTACTTACTCTGATTGCCTGCAGCAACGAGCATACTTCCCACACCCATCGCTATCCAGTGCGAATAGTTGTAGATCGCATCCGGTAAGTAGATTCCGAACCAGTCGTAGTAGACATCAACATCTTGGCTGCTCATAAACCAATCGAGTCCACCCCACATAAATAAGAGTGATCCAAATGCCTGCATCGCTTTCTCCCTCCGCCGGAAACAGAATAAATGTATCCTAGGAAGGCGCTAATAACTTAAGGTTTAGAACGTTATATTTCGAATCCCCTCCCAGTCACATTCCCTGCACGCAATATCTGGATCGCTTCCATCACCATTCATGACGCACCCACCCACCTCATACTTCTCAAAATCAAAAGTCTCGGGATCAGGCATGCCATAAAGAATCTTGCGCAACGTACCCTCCTCTTCGCACCCGGGGCATATCAGCAGTTTGATAGATCGTCTTCGTCCCTTAGTAGCCATACGTTGAATGTAGGTGAGGGCACTGACACGAGCGCTGAAACCATCCACCTTCAGCCTCAGATACATAGGAAGTAATAAAGTATGGATATGAGTACTAGCCAGATTCTTGGGGTCCGCTTGTTTTGCTTGGCTATTGGCTGGGCATTTGGCGCGTTGATCTTCGGTACTGAAGCAGAGTGGCTCTGGGGGACCAAGAGTTTTATCTGGTGCGGATTTGCTGGCGGATCGATTGGGATCATGCTCACAAGCAAGTAGGAACTCAGGTCTTACGCATTACCAATCATCCACACGCATGGCTCCAACTCCGCCCTCGTATTAACTCCATTTGTCATCAAGAGTTCAAGTTGCGTTAACCAGAGTCACCTAGACCCCACCATGCTTAAAAGTTATCGTCGCGCATTCTCACGGGCTCCCTCCCGAGAGAAAATGAAGCTCACCCAAAACCTAAATTAATTTCATGGAGGATACTTTGAAAATCAAGATTGCCATTACGGCATTGACAGTGGCCGCACTAGTTGCGCCGATGTCACTTGCTAACGCATATATGTTTACAGATACAGGAAGTGCTGTAACGCTCACTATTTTACATAATAATGATGGTGAGTCTGCACTCCTACCTGAGCAGTCATACACACTACCTCAAGGAAAATTGATTTATGGAAGTGCTGCTGCATTTTCAACTGTTATGAAGCGAGAAATTAGTTCGGCTAGGAAATCACGCAACGCCGTGGTCTCACTCTATGCGGGAGATTCCTTCCTCGCCAGTAAGAACCTGATTTGTTCAGAGCCTGCAGATGACAACTCAACCATCCCTGTGTATGACGGCGTTGCACAATCAATGATGCCTTATGACGCGCACATCCTAGGAAATCACGAATTTGATTACAAAACAGGATTTCTCAAGCGTTATATCGATTCGTTCACAGAAAAAAATCGCTACCAGTTCCTTTCCGGTAACATGGATTTTTCTGCCAACGCAGATCTGTCATCAATAGCAGTAAAGTCAGGGCCAATTCTTCGTTCAATGCATTCCGGAAAGAAGATCGCACAGTCATATGTACATAAGGATTACCGAACTGGAGCAATCTTCGGAGTTGTAAGCGCAATTACTCCAACTCTTCGCACAATCTCCTCACCAGGAACAGCTAAAGTTACGACAATAGATATTCCAGCCACAGCTGCACTGATCAACAAGCAGGTAGAAGCTCTAGAGGCACAAGGCATCAACAAGATCATCTTGGTAAGCCATCTACAGGGTGTTGCATACGATAAGGAAATCGTAGCGCTGCTCAAGAATGTAGACGTTGCTGTCGCCGGTGGCGGAGATGACCTACTCACCAGCCCAGATGTTGCTGAAAAGATCCAACTTATTCCAGGTGAAGGTAAGCCTGTCGGTAAGTACCCAGAGATGGTTAAGGATGCCAACGGTGTCGATGTTCCACTAATCACCAGCAAGGGCAATTACAACTACCTCGGTCGCTTTGATGTCTCATTTGATGCACAGGGCAAGGTGACTTCATATAACAAGACCACCTCATATCCACGACGCGTCATTCCCGCTTCCTCTGTCGCGACATCACTTGGCGTTACTGATGCAGTCAAACCAGATCAGCGCATCGTAGACGCAGTTGAAACGCCACTCAACGCCTGCTTAACCGGATTTGCTAAGTCAATTGCATCCACTCAAGTTGTCTTTGCAACAGATCGCGGCAGTGCAACTGTTCTTGGTGTTAGAACTGCCGAGACCAACGGTGGAAATCTGGTTGCAGATTCATTCGTGCATGCCTACGCCAGTAGAGCTGCAGCAGTGGGCTTGCCTGCTGCCGGAACTGCCAACCCAGTCATTGCCGTACAAAACGGTGGTGGTATCAGACAAGGTGGCGGAACGACGCTTCCTATCACAGGTGTAGTCGGTGCCATTAACCGAGGCAATACCTTTGATCTACTTCCTTTCGATAACCGCCTAGTAGCTGTGACAAGCGTTAGCGCTGCAGATCTCAAAGAGATCTTCGAACGATCATGTGCGGT
>CANLFL010000074.1 GCA_947489825.1 Candidatus Nanopelagicaceae bacterium | reverse complement strand
AGTCATTGCAACACTGGCGGCTTTGGCTACAAAGGCTGTGCTCTACGCTGATCAGCCAATTGCAGGACGCTCACACAATGTTCCAGCACAGATCACAACGTTAGGAAAACGTTTTGCAAGTGCAGCAGAAGAACTCCTCTTTGCCTACGAGCGTTTAGTTGCACTGCAAGAGCGTTATCCGATGCGCGGAATTAAAGGACCGGTTGGAACCGCACAAGATTCAATTGATCTCTTAGGTTCATCTGCGGCCCATCACACACTCGAGCAGAAAGTTGCTGCCGAACTTGGATTCTCGCGGGTACTTGATTCAACTGGTCAGATCTATCCACGATCATTTGATTACGATGTTCTGACCACGTTGGTACAACTTGCAGCATCTCCATCTTCACTTGCAACATCAATACGTTTGATGGCAGGTGCCGAACTTGTCACTGAAGGCTTTAAACAAGGCCAAGTCGGATCTTCTGCAATGCCTCATAAGATGAATACACGTTCTTGTGAACGCATTAACGGCCTGGCAGTAATCCTGCGCGGGTATTCATCGATGGTCTCAGAACTTGCCGGTGATCAATGGAATGAAGGCGATGTCTCATGCAGCGTTGTTCGTCGCGTAGCAATTGCCGATGCCTTCTACGCAATGGATGGATTGCTTGAAACAACGCTGACAGTTCTTAACGAATTTGGAGCATTTCCTGCAGTAATCGCAGCAGAACTTGAGCGTTACCTGCCATTTCTCGCAACGACAAAGATTTTGATGGCAGCTATTAAAGCTGGCGTTGGTCGCGAAGTTGCACATGAAGTAATTAAGGAGCACGCCGTGAAGGCTGCTCTTGCAATGCGCGAAGGTCAGGCAAATACGATGTTAGATGCCTTGGCAGCGGATGCGCGAATTCCACTTGATAGAAGCGCACTTGATCAATTGATCAGCGCACCACTTGAATTTACTGGCGATGCTCGCCAGCATATTGCTCGAGTTGTGAGTCGCATTGAGGCGATCACATCCGCGCATCCTGCCGCAGCGCAGTACAAACCCGGCTCTATCCGGTGAGCGGCTTCGGCCTTGCCGGTCCACCACCGGCAGCACAGGTTTCTGGGTGGGATCACCTGCGCACGGGCAAAGTCCGTGATCTCTATACAAATGAATCAGGCGAGATACTTCTTGTAGCATCCGATCGCATCAGCGCATTTGATTGGGTACTGCCGACAACGATTCCCGATAAAGGTGCGATTCTTACTCAGCTCTCACTCTTCTGGTTTGAATTGCTAGAAGACATTATTGGTAACCACATCATCAGTGATGATGTTCCAGATGCAGTAAGTGATCGAGCTGTCATCGTAAAGCCACTCAAGATGTTTGAGATCGAATGTGTAGCGCGCGGCTATCTCACTGGTAGTGGACTCAAGGAATATCAGGAAGATAAGAAAGTCTGCGGCATCGAACTCACCGATGGCCTTGTCGATGGATCACAACTTCCAACACCAATCTTTACTCCTGCAACAAAGGCAGCAATCGGTGATCACGATATAAATATCGATTTTGATTCTGCCGCAGCCATCGTGGGGAAAGACCACGCTGAATCACTGCGCGACTACACATTGAAGCTCTATGCAACCGCTGCTGAGTTTGCGTCTTCTCGTGGCATCATTTTGGCTGATACTAAATTTGAATTTGGCCTAGATGACAGTGACGCGATCACCCTCGGAGATGAAGCCCTAACACCTGATTCATCTCGCTTCTGGGATGCAGCTAACCCTGGCGCATCATTTGATAAGCAATTTGTCCGCGATTACCTCACATCATCTGGCTGGGATAAGAAGAGCCCGCCACCAGAATTGCCCGCAGAGATCATCGAGAAAACTGCGCAGCGATACCACCAGGCGTATTACACAATCACCGGCAGCAAGTTCTAAGTTCTAAGGGGAATCACAATGGCGATCATCGTTATAGAAGTAATGCTCAAGCCAGAGATTTTAGATCCACAAGGTGTTGCAGTAGGTGCCGCCCTTCCCCGTCTTGGATTCACCTTCGCAAAGAGTGTGCGCCAAGGTAAAAGATTTGAAATTGAGATTGAAGGAACACCAACTGCTGCGCAGATGGCAGATATCGAAAAAGCTGCAGCAACACTTCTTGCTAACCCAGTCATTGAGACCTATGTAGTAACGGTGCAGGCATGAAGGTAGGTGTCATCACTTTTCCAGGCACTCTCGATGATCGAGATGCGTTGCGCGCAGCGACTGTGGCTGGAACAACTGCAATTTCACTCTGGCACGATGATGCAGACCTTAAAGGTGTAGATGCAGTGATCTTGCCAGGTGGTTTTTCTTACGGAGACTATCTGCGCTGCGGAGCAATCAGTCGCTTTGCGCCGGTAATGACAAAAGTTATTGATGCAGCTAATGGTGGAATGCCACTTCTTGGAATTTGTAACGGATTCCAAGTTCTATGTGAGGCACATCTTCTACCTGGTGCGCTGACCCGTAATAAAGATCTCCACTTTCTCTGTCGCGATCAGAAGCTAGTGATCGAAAACAACGCGACAGCGTGGACCTCTGAATACGGTAAAGGTCAAGAGATTCTCATTCCGCTAAAAAATGGTGAAGGCTCTTTCCAATGTGATGATCAGACGCTGGCAAAGTTAGAGGGCGAAGGACGCATTGTTGCTCGCTATGTAGGTGAAAATCCCAATGGATCACGTAATCTTATTGCAGGCATTACAAATGAGCGTGGAAATATCGTTGGGCTAATGCCACATCCAGAGCATGCAATTGAAACTCTTACCGGTCCAAGTACTGATGGCCTCGGATTCTTCACCTCAGTCTTGAAGGCAATGGTGAAGTAATGGCGTTAGATACCGTTGCAATTGCCACAAGTAATCCAGATACCGTCCAACCTTTTGCTGAACTTGGCCTTAAGGGCGATGAGTACGCCCGTATTAAAGAGATTTTAGGTCGCCGCCCCACTTCATCAGAGCTAGCGATGTATTCGGTGATGTGGTCTGAGCATTGTTCATATAAATCTTCCAAAGTTCACCTCAAGCAATTTGGTGACAAGGCCGTTAAATCAGATGCACTTCTCGTAGGTATTGGTGAAAATGCAGGTGTTGTCGATGTCGGACAAGGCTATGCGGTGACATTTAAAGTCGAATCACATAACCATCCATCATTTATTGAGCCCTACCAAGGAGCTGCAACTGGTGTTGGTGGAATCGTCCGCGATATTTTGACGATGGGGGCACGACCAATTGCTGTGATGGATCCGCTTCGCTTTGGTCCTGCCGATGCCCCTGATACACGTCGAGTACTACCTGGTGTCATTGCAGGTGTTGGTGGCTATGGAAACTGTTTAGGGCTACCAAATATCGGTGGCGAAGTTGTTTTTGATGAAACATATTTAGGTAATCCACTTGTCAACGCACTCTGTGTGGGCGTGATGAAACATAGCGATATCAAATTGGCTAAGGCAGCCGGTGCTGGAAATCTCGTTGTGCTCTACGGCGCAAAGACCGGCGGCGATGGAATCGGCGGCGTATCTGTTTTAGCTTCTGAAACATTTGGGGCGTCAGGACCTGCAAAGCGCCCTGCAGTACAAGTGGGAGATCCCTTTGTTGAGAAAGTTCTTATTGAATGTTCGCTAGAGATCTTCGCTGAGGATCTCGTTATAGGCATCCAAGATCTAGGCGGGGCAGGCTTATCGTGCGCCACCAGCGAGTTGGCTTCAGGTGGCAGCGGCGGGATGAAGGTCGAGCTAGACCGTGTTCCGCTGCGCGATGCAACGCTATCCCCAGAAGAGATTTTGATGTCAGAGTCGCAAGAGCGTATGTGTGCAATCGTTGAACCAAGCAAAATCGATCGCTTTCTTGAAATCTGCAAGAAGTGGGATGTGACAGTCACAGTTATTGGTGAAGTGACAGATGGCGATCGCCTTGAAATCACATGGCATGGAGAACTCATTGTTGATGTTCCTCCACGCACTGTGGCCCACGATGGTCCGGTTTACTCTCGGCCATTGGCTGAGCCGGCATACATTGCGCGCGTTAACGCGGAAGTGATTAACCCTGCGATCCCGCAGAGCGCACAAGAGATTAAAGATGCAATCTTGATGATGGCGGCAACTCCTAACTTGGCTGATAAGAGTTGGGTCACCAATCAATACGATCGCTATGTACAGGGAAACACTGTGCAATCACAACCTGATGATTCAGGAATGGTTCGTATTGATGAGAAGACACACCTTGGTGTTGCAGTAGCTACAGATGCCAATGCAAATTGGTCCTACCTGAATCCATATGAAGGTGCGAAGTTGGCACTTGCTGAAGCATCACGCAATATTGCAACAGCTGGTGCGATTCCACTTGCAGTCACAAACTGCCTTAACTTTGGATCCCCTGAAGATCCAGGTGTGATGTGGCAATTTGCCGAGACTGTGCGCGGACTTGCCGATGGATGTCTTGAGATGGGTCTTCCTGTTACAGGTGGAAACGTCTCCTTCTACAACCAGACTGGTGATGTTGCAATCTTGCCGACACCCGTCATCGGAGTTCTTGGCGTCATCAATGATGTGCGTACTCGTACACCGATGAGCTTTGATCGTGCTGGCCTTGAACTTTATTTACTCGGTGCAAGTGATGAGAACTTATCTGGATCTGAATGGGCTTATCTCCACGGCATGCGTGGGGGACAGGCACCGAAGGCTGATTTGCAGCGTGAAATGAGCCTTATCGAGCTATTGGTTAAGGGTCGCACTGAGAAGATTTTCACGGCAGCCCATGACTTAAGCCAAGGCGGACTTACGGCTTCGCTTACCGAGATGGTTTTGCGTCACAACGTTGGTGCAACGATTACTCTGACAAATCCTGGAATGAATCTACTTGTGGAAACCCCTGGTCGTGTTGTTGTCGCAGTTGAAGCATCAAAGGTAGCAGCGTTAAGGGGAGCAGCT
>CANLFL010000073.1 GCA_947489825.1 Candidatus Nanopelagicaceae bacterium | reverse complement strand
TATGCAGTTACTGCAGAAGAGCTCATGCTTGATCGTGCACAGTTGATGGGACTTACCGGCCATGAAATGACTGTTCTCATAGGTGGCCTTCGCGTCATTGGAACAAATCATGGCGGTTCAAGCCACGGTGTCTTTACTGACAAAGTGGGCGCACTCACCAATGATTTCTTCGTCAATCTCACTGATATGACATATATCTGGGAGCCAGCTGGCGAGAATCTCTACAACTTGCGCGATCGCACCTCAGGTAAGGTTCGATTCACAGCAACTCGCGTGGATCTTGTCTTTGGTTCAAACTCAATCTTGCGCTCATATGCTGAAATCTACGCCCAAGATGATGCACGCGAAAAGTTCGTTGCAGACTTTATCGCTGCGTGGACAAAGGTGATGAACGCCGATCGTTTCGACGTGAAGGCTTAACAGCTACTCACTTTTTATTCTCGTCGACCAAACTCCCAATATCACAACAGGAATTGATGCGAAGAAACAGAGCCATCCATAATTTAGGAAACCGATAATGACACCAGCGAGTGCGCCACCCGCTGCACCCATTAGGTTCATCACCAAGTCACTGGTGCCTTGCGATGATGGGCGCATCTCATCATCTACTGAACCTGATAAGAGTGCGGATCCAGCGATCAGTGTGCAAGACCATCCAAGTCCAAGGAAGAACAACCCAATACCTAATTGGGTTGCATTGTCAGCTGCAGCTGTTCCAGAAATTATTGTTGAAATTAAGAGGAGCGCTACACCAATCTGAATGACGGCGACTCTGCCGAGTTTATCGGTGAAATATCCGACAATAGGTGAGAAGGCATACATACCAAGGACGTGGATACTGATGACAAGACCAATAACCTGAAGCGTGACATCGACATGTTTCATATGGACTGGCGTCATCACCATCACAGCCACCATTACCAAGTGCCCAATTGCTATTGAGTAAATTGCAAAATGTGCAGCAGAATGGCTTTTGATATGGGCGAATGTCTCTTTAAATGATTTCTTAATAGTGACGCCAGCGCTTTTGGCATCCTTGTGGGCTGTTAAATATGGATCTGGGCGAAGGAAGAGGTAGATGACAAGTGTTGCGAGCCCAAGTGTTACTGCACTAACAATGTATGGGCCTACAAGGCTCGGCAGTCCAAAATTCTCTGCAATTCTGCCTGAAGGCTCCATCAAGTTAGGGCCGGTCACAGCTCCGATGGTTGAACCCCACACAACGAGCGATAACTGTTTTGCACGGTTATCTTCAGTTGCAAGATCAATTGCAGCAAAGCGTGCCTGGTATCCAGACGCAGATGCTGCGCCGACAAGGAAAGTACCCATGAGCATCAGGTAGATATTTTCAGTTGATCCACCAGTAATCGCAAAGAGTGAACCGATTAGTCCGGTGATAAGTCCAGCAGAGAGGGCCAGTCTTCGACCTCCACGATTAGTTAATCGCGCCAGAGGAAGTGCCATCGCAGCAGCACCAAGGACCGAGAATGTTTGCGCAAGGCCTGCAAGTGTTTCTGAATCTGTGATTGATGCAACTAGAAGAGAACCAGCGGCGACTGTGCCTGCGACGCCAACACCGTTTAGTACCTGCGCAGCAATTAGAGTCCTTACGATGCGGGACTGGTGAATTTGTTCACCGTTGGTCTGACTCATTCAATAAGTCTATGCCAGCTGAGTCTCAGGTATCCTAGTAAAACTAGGGAAAGAGGAATCCATGTGTAAGAAGGTTCAATGCTCAAGTTGCTCGAAACCAACCTGGGAAGGCTGCGGAGAACATATTGAGGAAGCCCTTGTTGGCATTCCGATGGATGAGCGCTGCTCCTGCAAGTAAATGAAAGCTGACGTAATATAAGGCTGTGCAGATCAATATGAATAAGAAGACAGGGACGCTTTTTGGAGTAGTTCTTGTTGCGATTTTAGCCGGCGTCTACTTCATTGCCGGTAATAACAGTATGTCGATGAATCATGACGGCCACGGGTCGATGTCAAGTGATGAAAAAGCAACAGGTGCATACTCAGATAATGAACTGATGTTTGCTTCAATGATGATTCCGCATCATAGCCAAGCTGTGACAATGTCAGAACTTGCGTTGGCAAATTCCACCAATCCTGAAGTACTTGCTCTTGCAACAGCAATTCGAGATGCACAGGGCCCAGAAATTTCACAGATGCAGAGTTGGTTGGATGAAGGTAAGTACTCCGAGTCAGAGTCTCACTCAATGAATATGGGTGGAATGATGAGTGAAGAAGAGATCGCAAAACTTGCAATAGCTAAAGGTGCGGCATTTGATCGTCTCTTCCTTGAAGGCATGATCGCCCATCATGAAGGAGCAATTCAAATGGCTGAGATGATCAAGGACTCAACAAATAGCGAAGTAAAGAAGCTATTTAGCAATATCGTCTCAAGTCAGAGCGCTGAGATTGAGGCGATGAAAGCTCTGCTCAAATAGCCTCGTTCGCCATATTTCTCTATCTGGATTAAGATAAGCCTCAAGTTATCGGGGTCGGTGTAATTCCGAACCGGCGGTTAAAGTCCGCGACCCGTTGGCATCCAGCTAACGGTGGACTCAGTGTAATTCTGAGACCGACGGTTAAAGTCCGGATGATAGATAACTTCTACGTAGCGTTCTGCCATGTCTTTTTGACATAGGGCACGAGCGTCTACGAGTTATTGCATACCCCGATCTCTTGCTACTCAAGAAGAGTCGAAGGGGATGGTTAAGAGCAATGAATGCAAGCGAACTCATGCAACGCGCTCTTTCGCTATCCGAAAAAGGGTATGGAAAGACATACCCAAACCCAATTGTTGGTGCAGTGATAACAAATGATGCGGGCCACGTAATCGGTGAAGGTTTCCACCAACGTCAGGCATCGCCTGATCACGCTGAGGTCGTTGCAATCAAGAGCGCAGAACAATCTCTTAAGGGTGCAACCATGTACGTAACTCTTGAGCCTTGTAATCACACAGGTAGTACGCCGCCTTGTACACAAGCAATCATTGATGCTGAATTTGCACGCGTTGTTATTTCGATGAGAGATCCACATGAAGTCGCAAGTGGTGGAGTTGAGAGACTTCGCGCAGCTGGAATCGATGTTGATCTGGATGTCCTTGGCAAAGACGTTCAATTTTCAAACCGTAGCTGGCTCCATAAAATTCACACAGGTCGCCCCCGGATGATCTGGAAAGTTGCTCAATCAGCTGATGGAAAAATTGCTGTGGGGGATGGATCGCCTACCTGGATCTCGTCTGAAGAATCGCGTGCCGATGTGCAAAATTTGAGAAAGCAATCTGATGCCATCCTTATTGGAACCGGAACAGCCCTTGCAGATAATCCACACCTGATTCCTCGTAACGCTCCCGGTGGAAAGCATCCAGATCGAATTGTTGTCGGGATGCGAGAGATTCCTGCAACGCACAATCTCAATAACTCGAGTGCACTTACACACTTTATTAAGAGCCAGAATCCACAAGAGATAGTTTCAGTGCTATCTGCACACGGTTACAACCAAATGCTCCTTGAGTGCGGCCCAACACTTGGAAACGCACTTTTCGACGCCGGGTTTATCGATGAACTCATCATCTATCGCTCTCCTAATTCCTTAGGTACAGACGGTATTCAACTTTTTGACCATGAGCGCGCACTTCTGGCGAATACTGAATTGATGAGTCAAATTGCAATCGGTCCAGACACAAAATCACACTATTTCATTGCAAAGAAAGGTGGCTAAAGTGTTTACAGGACTCGTCACCGAAGTTGGAACTATTGCGTCAATTACCTTGGGTAAGGAGAGTGCCATCCTTGTAATTAACGCCCCAGAAACTGTGGCCGGAATATCACTCGGTGATTCGATCGCAGTTAGTGGCGTCTGTTTAACAGCTACGGCCATTGGCGACAACACCTTTACAGCAGATGTGATGGTTCAAACCCTTTCGCTCACTTCTCTTGGGTCATATAAAGAAGGAGACCGAATCAATTTGGAATTAGCAGCAACACTGGACCATCGCATGGGTGGACATATGGTGCAGGGCCATGTTGATGGAGTTGCCCAGGTCGTTTCAATTATTGATGGAGAGAAGTGGCAAGAGTTTACGGTGAAGCTACATAGTTCTTTGATGAAATACGTTGTTGCTCAAGGTTCGATCTGTGTCGAAGGCGTTTCACTCACAGTGGGTCAGATCAACGATGCGCAGAATGAAGTAACTGTATGGCTGATTCCAGCAACGCTAGAGAAGACAAATCTTTCAGTAAAGAAGGTCGGTGATCCCCTCAATATTGAGGTTGATGTGATTGCCAAGTACGTAGAGAGGTTGTTGGAGAAGCGATGAGCAGTCCAATGATTTCAATTCCTGAAGCACTCACTCGATATGCAAGCGGTGAATTTCTCATTGTTGTCGATGGTCTCGATCGTGAAAACGAGGGCGATCTCATTTTGCTTGCGACAAAGGCAACGTCCGAAAAGGTTGCCTTCATGGTCAAACACACAACGGGAATCCTCTGTGTTGCCTTAACTAAATCTCGAGCGCGAGAACTCAATCTCCCATTAATGGTTGAAAATAATGAGGACCAGCGCCGCACAGCATTTACTGTGGCAGTTGACTTCGCACCAGGAGTCACCACAGGAGTAAGTGCCGTCGAGCGTGCTAGAACTATTCGCGCCCTCGGTGAATCTGCAACATCACCTAAAGATTTGATTCGACCAGGCCATGTCTATCCATTGATAGCTCACGACCACGTATTGCTGGGACGTCAGGGGCATACAGAGGCAGGGGTTGCTCTATCTCAGTTAAGTCAAAGCCCCGAACAAGCGCTGCTCTCGGAGATTGTTGCTCCTGATGGTTCGATGGCAAGAGGTGAGTTTCTACACACTTTCTCCACCCAGCATCAGATACCAGTTATTGCGATTGCAGATTTGGCTAAGTATTACGAAGAAAATTTCACAGCCGTCAAAAGTCCAGCGCTCAAACTT
>CANLFL010000072.1 GCA_947489825.1 Candidatus Nanopelagicaceae bacterium | reverse complement strand
CGCCTGCCCTCACACGTAAAAATAGTGGCTGTTTTAGCCTTTATTGTGGTCTCGGTTGCCACCCCGATCACGCGCTGGCAAGCATTTATCGCTTACTTCCTCGCGATCTTTGTCGTATCTCTCGTAGCAAAAATCCCAACTTTAACTTTACTTACACGTGCCCTAATTGAGATTCCATTTATCTTCTTCGCAATTCTGATGCCATTTTTTGGTGCGGGTGAGCGCTTTGAGATTGGACCACTTAATCTCTACCGCGAAAGTTTGTTAGCCGCAGCTGCGATTGTCATAAAGGGAACTCTTGGTGTCTTGAGCGCTGTTGTACTTTCAACAAGTACTACAGCTCGAGAGTTGCTCAGAGGACTTGAAAAGTTACATCTACCAAAACTCATGGTTCAGATCGCAGCCTTTATGTTGCGCTATGTCAATGTGATTAATGATGAGATGGAGCGGATGAAAGTCGCGCGAGAATCTCGTGGCTTTATCGCAACTGGTATGAAGGATTGGAAAGTTCTTGCAACTGCTGCATCAGCTCTCTTTATTCGTTCCTACGAGCGAGGCGAACGCGTGCACCTGGCAATGCTCTCTCGCGGATACACAGGAGTCCTTCCCCACGATCTGAGTGAAGGTGCAACGTTGCGTATCTGGGCACAAGGATTGGCTCTTCCTATTTTTGCCGCCGCAATTCTTCTCATAACTTCAGTGATCGGATAACTCATGACAACCCAACCAAGTCTGCTCATTGAAGAGTTAGCTTTTGCCTATCCCGATGGCAATCAAGCGCTCTTTGGCGTAAACCTTCGCATTGAACGCGGGGAGCGAGTTGCTTTACTTGGTCCTAACGGTGCGGGTAAGACAACCCTTGTCATGCATATGAACGGCATCCACCCTGCAGAGCATGGCAAGGTCAGCGTTGCCGGCGAAGTTATCGACACCACAGATAAGGATCTGCTTCGTCGGATCCGCGGCAAAGTTGGCGTGGTTTTCCAGGACCCTGATGATCAGTTGTTTATGCCTACCGTGGGCGAGGATGTGGCCTTTGGCCCTTACAACATGGGTATTCGCGGAGCAGAGCTAGATAAGGCTGTCGATGAAGCTCTTGCAATGGTCCACATGTCTGAATTTAAAGAACGCCCTCCACATCACCTTTCATTCGGACAACGTCGTCGAGTTGCAGTTGCCACGGTGCTTGCAATGAAACCTGAAATTCTCGTTCTTGATGAACCATCATCGAACTTAGATCCAGCTGGACGTCGTGAATTGGCAGAGATTTTACGATCACTCGATGTCACGATCGTGATGGTCACCCATGATCTGCCATATGCCTTTGAATTGTGTGAGCGATCCGTGATATTAAGTGGTGGTGTGATTGTTGCAGATGGAAAAACGAGTGAGATTCTTAAGGATCAATCGCTGCTGGCAAAGCACAGACTTGAGCTACCGGTGGGCTTCTCTCTTTAAATTTAGATAAGAGCTAGTGAAAGTGCTTTCTTTGCAGCTTCTTTACGATCACTTACCGAGAGCACCTGATAGATGCGCATCGTCTCGTGACGAATTGTGCTCACGCTAAATCCAAGCTCATTTGCTAGCTCGTGATTGGTTTTTCCTTCAACCATTCCACGCAAGATTGATACCTGGCGCGGAGTAAGTTGATCTGGACCTGCTTCGATTCGCTCAACAATGCTGCGAGATGTACTCGACCCTTGTTCGTGCGCGAGTGATAGATAGAGACCTAGCGCAACAGCATAATTCCGTGCGACCTCTTCGACTGATTCAGTATCTGCAACTGGTTGAGAGAAACGAAGTACGAGATAACCGTGGACTGCGCCGCGTTCGCGCAATTGAATCATCAATAGAGTCTTTGAAGGATTCCATGGCTCGGCATTTTTACCGAGTGCAATCAGAGCCTCATCGCTTTCCCATGAGCGCCATACTTCGCTTGGAAATGTCTCATTAGCTTTGCCTGCATCGAAGCCATACTCACCCAAGAACTCGAGTGAATCATCTGCGTGTAAGCGTCCAATTCGGGCACAGCAGGCACCCTCTGACGCCATGTATTCCATGACCAGGGCGCGAGAAATCTCATCGCACGTTGGGTGATAGCTCAGCCAATCGATAAAGGTGCGAATGTCGCGCATTAGTGCCACCCCGGTTCAATTGCGGCCCACAATAGACCGTCAATCTACTTACCGCTGAATGGTCACCTATTTATGCGGGGTTAGCCCTATTATGACTGGTCAAATCTCGACTGGTCGTAGAATGGTCAAGTCTGGTGCGAGGGGTGAATTTCTATACGGGTGGGCCCAGACGGGCTCGAACCGTCGACCCACGGATTAAAAGTCCGTTGCTCTACCGACTGAGCTATAGGCCCCAACTGCATGTAAATGCTCGCAGATTCTAGCGGAGTTTTGGGAGTTCTAGCGCCCTCGGGCAGCGCGCTGCAAGCGGTCACAGATAGCGATGGCAAGGCCATCTCCTTGCGGTTGGTCGATGCAGATGCGGCCCAACTTTTGTGAATCACCTTCGCGGAGTGATGTGTAAAGAATGCGCGCATAATCTTCAATTGATTCTGGAGCAGCTAATCGAATTACTCCTGCCGGTGTTGGTTTATCACTCATCGCGATGTATCCATCACCGGTATTTGGTTCTGTATCAAGTACAACAGTTGCTTCTGGCGCATAGTGATTTTCAAGTGAACCGCTGACCCGAATTTCTGATTGCACATCAGTAACTTTGAGTCCTGTTACTTCTTCAATCATTGCTTGCGTAATTGCACCAGGGCGAAGTATGTGTGGGTTGCTACCCGTGCAATCGATGATGGTTGATTCGACACCAACTTGTGATGGGCCACCGTCGAGAATTGCATCCTCTGGGCTTAGGTATTGGTCTAGCTCTTCGCGGACTGCTTGCGCTGTGGTCGGTGAAACATGGCCGAATCTATTTGCACTGGGGGCGGCGATTCCTTGCACACCTATTTGTTTGGCAGCATCTAAAAGGGCAAGTGCAACAACATGATCAGGTACTCGTAAGCCCACCGTCTCTTGTCTCCCGGTGATGAAATCTTTTGCAGCATCTGAACGCTTACAAATAAGTGTCATGGGGCCAGGCCAGAATGTGCGGGCTAAAGCGATTGCGTACTCTGAAATCTCATCTGCCCAATATCCCATTCCATCCATAGAAGAGATATGAACAATGAGTGGGTGATCTGCCGGGCGTCCTTTTGCGGCATAGATCTTGGCAACGGCGCTTTCTTGCGAGGCATCGGCACCTAATCCATAGACAGTTTCTGTCGGAAACGCGACAAGATTTCCTTCTGCGATCGAGGCGGCGGCAGTTGTCATCGAATCTGCGGTGCAGCGCGATATGAATTGGCCAGTGCTCATGTCCGCAATTATCCCTGCTTTTGCGAGAAGATAACCACATGGCAAAGCAACCGGTGAAGGTCGTGCAGATCATTGCCCGCATGAATGTGGGTGGTCCTGCCGTCATCGTCGCCGATTTAATGCGCAGTATCGATTCATCAAAGGTTGAGCAAGTGCTGATCACTGGATATTGCGATGTATCTGAGGCTGATTACCTCGAGACAGTAGCCACAGATATCAAGGCCACACGCATTGCTGGACTTGGACGCTCGGTTTCATTAGTTGCAGATATTCGAGCCTTCTTTGCTCTCGTTGCAATGATTAAGAAGATTGCACCAGATGTCATCCATACCCATACCGCAAAAGCTGGCGTATTAGGTCGCTTAGCTGCAATCTTGGCGGGGCGTAAGGCAAAACGCGTCCATACCTTTCACGGCCATCTCCTGCATGGGTATTTCAGCGGGTGGAAAGTAAAGCTTGTGATTGCGATCGAAAAGTTCTTGGCTAAACGCACTGATGTTTTGGTGGCGGTCGGCAATCAAGTTAAAGATGATTTATTGGCAGCTGGCATTGGCAAGAACGATCAGTATCGCGTCTTCTTTCCAGGGCTAGTTGAGCCAGCAAAGATTTCTAAAGATGTAGCCCGCCAGCAATTTGATATGCAGGCCGGCGATATCTACGTGGCTTATGTCGGACGCATGACTGCAATTAAGAGACCTGATCGATTGCTTAATACTGCCGCAGAAATCAAAGCGCGCAATCTGCCTGTTAAATTTATCGTTGCTGGTGAGGGTGATCTCTTTGAAGCGACAAAGAGCGATGCGCAAAAGCGCGATCTACCAGTGAGATTCTTGGGGTGGCGCAAAGATATTGGCGCACTCTTTGCCTCAAGTGATATCGCGATTTTAACTAGCGATAATGAAGGTATTCCGCTGACTTTGATCCAGGCAGCCCAAGCTTCACTGCCGATTGTGGCAACTGGCGTTGGTTCTATCGGCGACATCGTGGTGCATGAAGTAAATGGATACCTCGTTGAAAGTGAGCCTGCCGCCTTGGTTGATGCGCTGCAGAAGCTAGCTATTGACCCTGTTTTACGCGAAATAATGGGTAAGGCAGGGCGAGAAAGGACCAGTCGTTATTTCTCGCTAGAGAAAATGTGTTCAGATCACACAGAGTTGTATCAGGCTCTCCACAGATAAACGTTATGAAGAGGTGCGATACTAACGTTATGAAACTTACAAAGAAGTACATCGCAATCCCAGTAGTCGCCCTTGTCGCAGCAGCAGCCCTTGCCTTGCCGGCATCTGCTGCCACTCCAGAGCGCTATGTCACCGTTAACGCAGAGGGCATCGTCCAGGTAACTCCTGATGCGGTTCGTCTCAATGCTTCGGTCTCACTCGTAGCTGGTACCAGCGCGCAAGCACTCTCAAAGACTTCGACTGCGGCAGCTAAGGTGCGCGCAGCACTTGTAGCAAAGAAGATTGCAACAAAAGATATTAAGACAACGAGCATCTCTGTCTATCCTGAGTACAACTACACCCAAGATAAGGGTTCAGTTCAGATTGGATATCGCGCTAGCCAAAGTTTTGAAGTAATCGTCCGTAACGCAGCAAGCGCCGGCGCAGTCGTCGATGATGTAGTCGCAGCTGCCGGAGATGATGTGCAGATTCAAGGCGCAACACCATT
>CANLFL010000071.1 GCA_947489825.1 Candidatus Nanopelagicaceae bacterium | reverse complement strand
TGGAGAAGTAACACCTCCGTACAAGCGTGCTACCTCGGTTCAAAAGTGTGTTCGTACACTCGATATTGATGAAGTTGGAAAAACAACAAGACACGCCTCCTTCTTCCAAATGTGCGGCAACTTTTCCTTTGGTGATTACTTCAAAGAGGGTGCAATCGCACTCGCTTGGGAGTTACTGACTAAGCCTGTCTCTGGCGGTGGATATGGTTTTCCCGAGGAGCGTCTCTGGGTAACTGTTTATCTTGATGATGATGAGGCTGCCGATATCTGGCATAAGAAAATTGGTGTTCCACTGGAGCGAATCCAACGCAGAGATATGGCAGATAACTTCTGGTCGATGGGCGTTCCTGGGCCTTGCGGACCTTGTTCAGAAATTTACTATGACCGCGGCCCTGCATATGGCATCGATGGTGGACCGATTGCAGATGAAAATAGATACCTTGAAGTCTGGAACCTGGTCTTCATGCAGAACGAACGCGGAGCCGGTGGCGGTAAAGAGGGTTACCCAATTCTCGGTGAACTTCCTGCCAAAAGTATTGATACTGGGTTAGGTCTTGAGCGCATGGCAGCTCTGCTGCAAGGCGTTGAAAACATTTATGAAATTGATACTACGATGCAGATTCTCTCTAAGGCCTCACAGCTTTCTGGTGTGAAGTATGGGAAGAATGAAAAGTCAGATATTTCACTTCGTGTTATTGCAGACCACGCACGCACCGCTGCAATGTTGATCGGTGACGGTGTTATACCCGGTAACGAGGGTCGTGGATACGTTTTGCGTAGAATGATGCGTAGAACCATTAGAAATATGAGACTTCTCGGAACTAATGATCCGGGCATGGCTGCGCTAACAGAGGCTGCAATTGGTGCGATGGGGCCTCAGTATCCAGAACTTATCGCCGATTCAGCTCGTATTTTATCTGTCAGTGCATCAGAGGAAGAGAGCTTCCTACAAACACTCAAGAGCGGTACCGCAATCTTTGATTTGGCAGCCAACGCTGTGAAGGCAACAAAATCGATGCGAATGAGTGGTGACGATGTATTTAAACTTCACGATACATACGGATTCCCATTTGATCTCACACTTGAGATGGCGCGCGAGGTTGGCTTAGAGGTTGATGAATCTGGTTTCACCCGCCTCATGAAAGAACAGCGCGATCGAGCTAAGGCTGATGCGCGTGCCAAGAAGAGCGGCCACACAGATCTCAGTGAGTATAAGAAGATCGCTGATAAATCGGGAGCTACAGAATTCGTTGGATATACGCAAGTAGGGACTGAATCACGCGTTAATGCAATTTTGGTAGATGGAGTCGGAACCAAGAGCGCCCAGGCCGGAGATGACGTTGAAATTATTTTGGATCGCACCCCGTTCTACGCAGAAGGTGGCGGTCAATTAGCTGACGGAGGAACAATCACTCTCTCAGATGGTACTGTTGTAGAGATCGACGATGTGCAGACACCTGTACCAGGAGTCTCCATCCATCGTGGTCGCGTCCTTTCGGGTGCAATCGAAGTAGGGCAAACGAGTATTGCACTGATCGATCAAGAGCGTCGCAATGCAATTTCTCGTGCTCACACCGCAACCCATATGGTGCATAAAGCATTTCGTGAAATTCTGGGCGAGACAGCGACCCAAGCTGGTTCCGAAAACTCTCCGGGACGATTTAGATTTGATTTCCCAGCAACGGGTGCTCTCTCAGATGGAGTTCTCGATGATGTTGAAGCTCGGGTAAACGCCTTGCTTCTTGATGATCTAGCCATTACAGCAGAAGTGATGTCGCAAGATGAGGCTAAGAAACTCGGCGCAATAGCGCTCTTCGGTGAAAAGTACGGCGATCGAGTTCGTGTCGTAAGCGTGGGAGATTGGGCGCGCGAGCTCTGCGGCGGAACACATGTGCATAGATCTGGTCAACTCGGTGTGGTTAAACTTTTGTCAGAGTCTTCAATCGGTGCGGGAGTACGACGCGTCGAGGCACTCGTTGGCGCAGATGCGTATCAATTTCTAGCTCGCGAACACGTTCTACTTAACTCTCTTACTCAGATAATTAAGGGTGCACGCGTAGAAGAGCTTCCAACCCGAATTAATGATCTTGTTATCAAGATGCGCGATATTGAGAAAGAGTTATCGACGCTGCGCACCGCATCGGCAATGGAAAGCGCTGCATCTCTGATCTCAATAGCGAAAGTTGTATCTGGCACCACAGTGGTAGTTGGTTCTCTCGCTGATGGAATAGCAGCAGATAATTTACGATTGATCGCACTTGATCTGCGAGCAAGAAATGCGAACACAGTAGTTGCTTTGACTAGCGTGGTAGAAGAGAAGATTGTCTTGGTCGTTGCAGTCAGTGATGATGCGTGCGCGAGCGGTGTAAAGGCTGGAGCGCTGGTAAAACTTGGAAGCGCAATACTTGGCGGCGGTGGCGGCGGAAAAGATGATTTCGCACAAGGCGGCGGAAGTGATCGCACGAAAATCGCAGCAGCTTTAGAAGCGATCGAACTAGCGATCGCAGGTAAATAATGTCTCGGCTGGGTCGTCGACTCGCCTTTGATTATGGGGATGTACGAATTGGCGTCGCGGTCTGTGACCCTGATGGAATCCTGGCAACACCCCTCGAATTTCTCTCTACAAAGGATCCGGCTCTCAAGAGTTCGATCCTTGCTCTATGCAGCGAATATGAGCCTACAAAGATTTATGTTGGTCTGCCACTTAACCTCTCCGGAGCAGAGTCAGAGGCAACAAAGAAAGCCATCGCATTTTCTGATCTGCTCACCCAGCTTGTTTCCTGTCCTGTAAAACTTGTCGATGAACGTCTCACAACATCTTCGGCATCTGCTTCGCTATCGCAAGCAGGTGTCAACGCAAAGGATCAGCGTAAAAAGATTGATTCGCTATCTGCTGTGATTATTTTGGAGTCAGGATTGGCTAAAGATCGTGAATAGGCGGCCGCTATTGCGCGTGATCGCCGCCCTTGTAGTGAGCGTTCTATTTATCTATCTTCTTGCGATCGTTAGGTCTGGCCCGGATGCTGCAGCGGACTTTGATTGTTCTAGTGACCCAGGTCAGCGCAGTGTTTCTATAGATGTAGCCTCAGGTGAGACTGGCCTAGAAATCGCCCGGGAGTTATTTGAGAAAGATGTAATTGCCTCATCTGAAGTATTTTTCAGGCTTGCAGTAGCAGAGCCAAGGGCAGAGCTTATCGCGCCAGGAGTTCACACGATTGATACGCAAATTTGTGCAAAGAGTGCTCTTGATCAACTGCTGGATAACAAGAGAATTGCCGGACTTATCGCGGTTTCTGAAGGTGCATGGATAAGTGAGATAAAGAAACTTTTCACCAGAGCGGGATATCCGCGAGAAGAAGTCAAAGCCGCCTTTTCCAGTGCTGTCGTTCCAAAGCCATTCACAGAATTAGAAGGGCTTCTCTTCCCTGCTCAGTACAGTTTTGCGCAAGGAACGAAAGCTGATGTAGCGCTGAAAGAGATGATTGCGCGTGGTCTTGCTGAAGTAGTAAAGGTCGGCTTCCTTTCTGATCAATCTAAGTACTCGCCACAGCAACTTCTGACTATTGCTTCGATCATTCAAGCAGAGGGTGGTGATGGAGACTTCACAAAAGTTTCACGTGTGATCCACAACCGACTGAAGATAGGTATGCCGCTACAGATGGATTCAACCGTCCATTTTGTTATGGAATCACGCGGAAATATTTTCTTGAGTACCAAGTCCACACTTATTAATTCACCGTATAACACCTATCGAAAGTATGGCCTGCCTCCAGGTCCGATTGGAAACCCTGGCCTTAACGCCATGAAGGCGGCTTTGTTGCCAGCAGCGGGGGATTGGCTCTATTTCATTACCGTTGCCCCGCAAGACACGCGCTTTACTTCATCATTAGAAGAATTCAACACGTGGAAGGTACTCTACAAAAAGAATTTACGAGCAGGAAAGTTTGAGGATAATTCGTGATCAGAGGCGGTGTTCTAGGATCTCCTATCTCACACTCGCTTTCACCTGCTCTTCATCGTGCGGCCTTCGAGCGCATTGGTGTCACCGGAAGTTATGAAGCGATAGAGGTTCCGAACGGAACCCTGCAGCAATTTTTTCTCAGCAATGAATCTGATTTTGATTACTTCTCGCTCACGATGCCGCTTAAGGAAGAGGCTCATCTTCTTAATGTGAGCTGTGACGAACTCTCGTTGCGCATCGGTTCAATCAACACTCTCTATAAGAAAGAGGGGCGCTGGTTCGGTACTTCCACCGATGGTTCAGGATTTTTAGCTGCCCTCGATGCACAGGGTTATTCGACAAGCTCACATGCTCTGATTCTTGGAGCAGGTGGAACGGCACGCGCAGTTGCCGGAGCACTCGATGGAAACGTCGAAACTCTTTCCGTGATGGGTCGCACTTCAACTCGTAGAGATGCCCTTGAGCGCTGTGTTGAAAAATCAACTTTCAATTATCTTCCTTGGATTAGTGATCCTGATATTAATTCCTACGATCTCATCGTCAATACAACACCAGCCGGTGCCGCTGATTTGTTAGCAGAAAACTTGCCACCTCAAGTCTCAGGACTGCTCTTTGATGTGATCTATAAGCCGTGGCCAACTGTTCTTGCATCTGCTTGGAGTGATCGATCTGGGAAGGTCATCAACGGTAAAGAGCTTTTGTTGTGGCAAGGTTTGGATCAACTTGCCTTAGTTCTTTCACAAGAGATCGATCGTTTATCACTGTCGAGCCATCTGCGCACTTTACTTTCTAAACTTTAACCACACTCTCTAGCCCTATAAGGGCTGCTCTCTTTGTCCTCAATATCCTCTCTGAATGCAGCTAATGGTCTTACCAATTCTGGCGTGGATCGCGCTGGTCGATATGAGAACTCATCTCATACCAAACAGAGCGATTGTAATTCTTGGGATTGCATCGCTTATAACGACTGATGTGAGAAGTTTTATATTTTGCGACCACTTCTACACGGCGATGATCGTTCTCTCCGTCGCGGTCTTTCTCTCAATTTTCTGCGGACTCGGTATGGGCGATGTAAAGCTTCTGGCAGTACTGGCCATCTTCGTCCTGCCCGCGCAGGCTGA
>CANLFL010000070.1 GCA_947489825.1 Candidatus Nanopelagicaceae bacterium | reverse complement strand
TATCAACTTGCTCTACGAAAAAGGCGAACTTGTTAGAGCGCTCACACGCGGCAATGGAGTTACTGGCGAAGATGTCACACTCAATATAAAGACAATAAAGAATTTGCCTCATACGCTGAGCGGCTCAAATATTCCAGATCAAATTGAAGTACGCGGTGAAGTCTTCTTTCCCATCGCCGCTTTTAATGAACTCAATGAATCGCTTGAAGAGGCGGGCAAGCAACTCTTTGCTAATCCACGTAATGCTGCCGCTGGTTCTCTGCGCCAGAAAGATCCACGCGTGACCGCATCTCGTCCCTTAAGTGTTGTTGTACATGGAGTCGGTGCGCATAACGGAGCAAATTTTGCGAGCCAGTCTCAGGCCTATGAATTCTTGAAGGGTCTTGGTCTTCCCACCAGCAATCGCTTCCGAGTTGTTACAACCCGTGACGATGTTGAAAAGTTCATCGCCCACTACAACGAGCATCGCCATGATGTCGAGCACGAGATCGATGGAATTGTTATTAAGGTCGATGCGATTGCATCCCAACGGATACTCGGATTTACTTCACGCGCACCTAAGTGGGCTATTGCATTTAAGTATCCACCGGAAGAAGTAACAACAAAGCTATTGGATATCAAGGTCAGCGTTGGACGCACAGGCCGGGTTACACCGTTTGCATTTATGGAGCCGGTAAAGGTGGCAGGTTCCACTGTAACAAATGCAACCTTGCATAACCAAGAAGAGATTGAACGTAAAGGCGTATTAATTGGTGACACAGTTGTTATTCGCAAAGCAGGAGATGTCATCCCTGAAGTCTTGGGACCAGTTGTTGGACAGCGTGATGGTTCAGAGCGCGCTTTTGTGATGCCTACTCATTGTCCTGAATGTGGCAGCACTCTTCGTGCACTCAGCGATGGCGATGTTGATATTCGCTGTCCCAATGCGCAGACTTGTCCGGCTCAGCTGCGGGAACGTATTTACTACATTGGTTCTCGTGCAGCACTGGATATCGATGTTCTCGGATACGAAGCAGCGGTTGCACTCCTTGCCGATGGTGTGATCGAAGATGAGTCAGACCTCTTCTCGCTCAACGAAGAGAAATTGATGAAATCGGCCTTCTTCACTAAGAAAGATGGTGAAGCAGGAAAGAACGTTGAGAAGTTATTGGCTGCATTGAACGAGGCAAAGTCTCGACCTCTCTGGCGCGTGATCGTCGCACTCTCGATTCGCCACGTGGGACCGACGTCGGCTCAAGCACTTGCCACAACATTTGGATCGTTAGAAAAGATTGGATCCACGCCAGCAGCAGAGTTAGCAGAAGTTGATGGAGTGGGCCAAGTAATTGCAGAATCAATTGTCGAGTGGTTCACCATTGATTGGCACAAGGAGATTGTTCGAAAGTGGGCTAAGGCTGGAGTTGCAATGCAGAGCGTTGCAGGTGTTGCCAAAGCCCAAACACTCGCTGGTCTCACCTTTGTAGTTACTGGCGGATTAAATAATTACACAAGAGATTCAATCGCTGAAACAATTTCCGACCATGGCGGAAAGCCCACCAGCTCAGTTTCTAAGAAGACTGACTATGTATTGCTGGGCTCTGATCCCGGCTCAAAGTTGGCTAAGGCGCAAGAACTCGGGGTTGCCATCATTGATGAGGCTGCATTCGAAGCCTTACTTCGGGGCGACAAGTAGTAGGATCGGCACATGATTACAGTTGCTAGTGAAGTAGTTCGCGAACTCCCAGTATCGCCTGTCACCTTCGGCGTATTTGCATTCGGCATTTTTGTTCTTCTTCTCTATCTCGTACTTCGCCTAGATAAGTAATTCTTTTGGCACGTCTTGGTCTCTACGGCGGGACATTTGATCCCATTCACATAGGCCATATGCAAGTAATCACTCAGCTGCTTCGCCGCGATGTTGTCGATCAGATTCTCTTATTTCCTGCTGGTCAACCACGTTTGCGCGAACATGATCCTGTTGCAACCGGTGCCCAGCGTCGAGCGATGTGCGAATTAGCAGTTGCTGATCTGCCGACAGATATATCTTCACGTGTTGAGGTTAACCCAATAGAGATATTGCGAGATGGCCCCAGTTACACCATCGATACGGTTGAGGCAGTCGTGCAGACTTATCCTGATGATTCACTCCACCTCATTATTGGAAGCGATGCCTACTCCAAGTTAGATCAGTGGCACCGCATCGATGATTTAAAGAAATTAGTAACTTTCATCATTATTGAACGACCAGGGTCGCAAAGTGATCTAGGAATTGATATTGGAGCCTTCAACGTTGCCTCAACTGGCATTCGCGAGGGATCTTCGACAGAGTACTCACCTTCAGTAGCCCACTTTATTAAGGAGCACCACGTATATGGCAGCTAGCCAGAGCGCAATCACCATCACTCAGATCGCCGCACGCGCAGCAGCCGATAAGTTGGCCACCGAGATGGTCGCACTCGATCTCTCTGAGCAGATGGTCTTGAGCGAAATTTTCCTTATCGTTACCGGTGCAAATGTTCGCCAGGTAGATTCAATTGCAGATGAGATTGAAGAAAAGCTCCGCCTCGTTGGAGAAAAGCCTGCTCGCCGCGAAGGTAGCGAAGAGTGGGTCTTGCTTGATTACTCAGATTTAGTTGTCCATATTCAAAGTAGCGAATTACGTAAGTACTACATGCTCGATCGCTTATGGAATGACTGCCCAAAGATCGAACTCGATATCGTTAAAGAGATGGTCGCAGATGGCAGGTAACAGAATACTTTTGTGGCGCCATGGACAGACTGATTGGAACGTTGCCAATCGCTTCCAGGGCCACTCTGATATTCCGTTAAATACCCTTGGTCAATACCAAGCTCGACACGCAGCTGAAATTTTGGCTGGCATGGAACCTACGGCAATTATTTCAAGTGATTTGGATCGTGCTCAGAAGACTGCACAGAGTCTTGCCGAAATTGTAAATCTCGAAGTTTCAATCGATGCACGTCTTCGCGAAACCAATGGTGGCAATTGGGAAGGCAAGACTGGCGCACAAAATCGTGAAGAAGATTTAGAAAACTTCGTCAAGTGGATTGATGGCCAAGATAATCCAGCAGGAATAATCGGTGAGCGACGCAGTGAAGTTGCTTCACGTGCACGCGCTGCAATTACAGATGCACTCGCCGGAAAGACCGACCAACTATTAGTTGTTGTAACACATGGTGGAACTGCTCGCTGTGTGATCGGTGATTATTTAGAACTACCTTTATCTCACTGGGCCAAGGTCGGCGGATTATCAAATGCTTCATGGTCTGTATTGGCACAGAGCCAGGCCAAGGGTTGGTACCTCGAAGAACATAATGCAGGCAGTATTCCTGAAGAACTTCTAGGCGTTGAATCTGGATCAAGCGAGAATTAATTTCTCTTCATTCCATCGACTGCGATAGAGTGTGCAACTTCAAGGGGCTATGGCGCAGCTGGTAGCGCACCTGCATGGCATGCAGGGGGTCAGGGGTTCAAATCCCCTTAGCTCCACAAATCAAGAAATATATTCAGGGTACGATTGAACAATGACCACCGATCCACGCGAGCATGCTGCATATGACTTCGCGTACGTTCAGGATAAGTGGCTTCCCATCTGGGACAAGCTAGAACCATTTAAATCTGGTCGCCCTGATGATTCGCGTCCAAAGAAGTATGTCTTGGATATGTTTCCTTACCCATCCGGTGATCTTCATATGGGCCACGCTGAGGCTTACGCACTCGGAGATGTCATCGCCCGTTACTGGATTCAGCGCGGATTTAACGTCATGCACCCAATCGGTTGGGACGCATTTGGTTTACCGGCAGAGAACGCCGCAATTAAGCGCAACGAAGATCCACGTATTTGGACCTATGAAAACATTGCAACGCAGAAGGCATCGATGCGCCGTTATGCATGTTCCTTTGATTGGGATCGCGTATTTAACACATGTGACCCTGAGTACTACAAGTGGAACCAATGGCTCTTTATCGAGCTGCACAAGCGTGGGTTGGCTTACCGTAAAGATTCTGCAGTTAACTGGTGTCCAGGATGCCAAACTGTTTTAGCTAACGAGCAAGTTGTTGCAGGGCTCTGCGAGCGTTGCGATACAGCCGTTACTAAGAAGAAGCTCAACCAGTGGTATTTCAAAATTACTGATTACGCAGATCGCTTACTTGATGACATGGCTCAACTTGAGGGCCAGTGGCCAGATAAAGTCTTAACGATGCAGCGCAACTGGATCGGTCGCTCACAAGGTGCCAACGTTGTCTTTGAAATCGAAGGCCGCGAGCAACCTGTCACGATCTACACAACGCGTCCAGATACTTTATATGGTGCAACATTTATGGTTGTGGCTGCAGATTCACCACTTGCTGCAGAGCTTGCTGCAGGCGGTTCAGTTGAAAAAGAATTTACTGACTACCTAGAAAAGATTAAGGCAGCTTCAGATATTGATCGCCTTGCTACTGATCGTCCAAAATCTGGCGTTGATCTCAAGCGCTTTGCTATCAACCCCGTTAATGGTGAGAAACTTCCAATCTGGGCATCTGACTATGTATTATCCGATTACGGAACCGGTGTAATCATGGCCGTTCCTGCTCACGATCAACGAGATTTAGATTTTGCTCGCGCAATGAAGTTACCTGTACGCACAGTTGTTGAGACCGGTGAAGAAGATCCGATGACATCGGGTGCTGCAACACATGGTGATGGCGTGATGATTAACTCTGGTTCTCTTAATGGTTTGCAGAAAGTCGAAGCAATCGCTGCAATTACCAAAGAACTTGAAGCAAAAGGCCTTGGTAAATCTTCACGTAACTACCGTCTTCGTGACTGGCTTGTCTCTCGTCAGCGTTACTGGGGCACACCAATTCCTATCGTGCATTGCGATAAGTGCGGTGAAGTAGCAGTCCCTGCAGATCAATTGCCTCTGACACTTCCAGATGCAAAAGGTTTAGATCTCAAACCTAAGGGTCAATCTCCACTTGCTGCAGCCACCGATTGGGTAAATACCAAGTGCCCAACATGTGGCGGCCCAGCACTTCGCGATACAGACACGATGGATACATTCGTAGATTCATCATGGTATTTCTTGCGCTATCCATCATCG
>CANLFL010000069.1 GCA_947489825.1 Candidatus Nanopelagicaceae bacterium | reverse complement strand
TTAATCATTACATTTGCTTTTTATCGAATTTTGAAATCCGACACAAAAGAGCAGAAATAACGGCGAAGGCATTTCTAATGAGAGACCAAGTTCGAACCTCATACAACATTTCCCCAGTCGAAATGGTTTCAAAAGCCATAGGGGGCGTAAGTCCTTTGGGCTGGATATCAGAACCCGAAATCACGCTGATCGATGAAGCCCTCAATGACTACGACGTAGTCTGGGCAGCCGCTGGACATCCACACGCGGTCTATCCAACTAGTTACGCAGAGTTGCTAGCCTGCGCAAAAGCAACGCCTATGATTGTTGGAGATTAATTGTGTCTCAAGTAGTCGTTGCATACTTTTGGACCATTAAGAAAAACGATCTTCCCTTCGCACTTTTTTCCATGGCGCGTGATCGAGGTCGTTTGCGCAGATCTGACGGTGTGAACTTTGCCAAGATGCTGGGCACTGGAACCGGAGAAAATTTCACACCCAGTGATGCCGATCTCTCTCGCTGGGGCGCAATTATGGCTATTGATGAAAGCGCCTTGGAATCAATCGATTCTCTGGCGGTGCTGCGGTCATGGAATAAGCGAGCACTCACTGAAGTCCGTTTGGTCCTAGATCCAATCGCAGTACATGGGCTATGGTCGGGGCAGAATCCATTTGATTGGAGCGTTACTCCTTCGGCAGATGCTCAAGTTGTTGCAATAACTCGTGCACGAATTAAGTGGAGTCAGAACTTTAGATTTTGGAAAGCGGTGCCACCGGTCTCTGCGGATCTGCACCAATCCCCCGGGTTGATTGCAGCTATCGGAATAGGTGAAGCGCCAATTGGGTTGCAGGGAACTTTCTCTCTCTGGGAGAACGGAAAAGCCTTACGTGACTTTGCTTATAAAGGTCAGGCACATCAGAGAGCGATTGAGGCTACAGCGCAGTACAACTGGTATGCCGAAGAGCTATTTTCACGCTTTGCATTGCGCCATGTGCGCGGTCAACTCTAGTAGGGCAGACTTAGCCCATGTCGATCAGAGATTTCACGCCGCGATCAAATCGTCGTCGCGTGCAATCTCAGCGCTCAAAAATTTTTCTTGGCGTAGTCCTCGCTGCGGCTATCCTGCTTCAAATTCCGTATCCGCTCTTAGATGGACGAGCACTTGAGATTTTTACTCTGCTTACTGTCTATTCCGGCGCTACTGCGATGCTCTTACATGCACGGATGAGTTTTGGAAATAAATTTGCTTTCACTTATCTCTCTATAACTGCCGTCTTTGCACTGATTATCGAAAACGTCGGAGTAAACACTGGTTGGCCTTTTGGCGTATACGAATATAGTAAAACTCTTGGCTTGTTTATCTTCGATGTTCCACTTGTGGTTCTCTTTGCGTGGACGATGATGGCCTACCCTGCACTTGTCGCGGCTCGTCGCATTACACGCGGCTGGGTATTTCTCTATGGCGGAGCAATCTTGATGGGTTGGGATCTCTTCTTAGATCCACAGATGGTTACCGCAGGAAGATGGACGTGGGAAGTTACGGGGCGTTCATTTCCATTCGCTCCAGAAATTCCTTTGTCGAATGCATTTGGGTGGTTACTTTCTGGCCTCACACTGATCGCAATCTTGCACTTTATTCTTCCTACAGAGCGACGTAAGGAAGCGCCAAGCACGCTGGTCGTAGATATCTTCTTAGGGTGGAGCTTGGTTGGTGGATTTATTGCACAGTTCTTCTTCTTTGGGCGCCACGGGCTGGCGATCGTCGCTTTTTTGATCTACGGCCTCATCCTAGCTCCGTACTTCTTCACACAGTGGCTTAACCGCAGCTAATTGATATGTCAGCTCTTCTCAGCTTCTCCGTTGCGCTCAATGCATTTCTCTTAAGTATGGCTATCTTCAACGCGATCACAATCATTCGACCTCGAGGGCAAAGCTCGCATAATTTAAGTTTTTCGATACTTGTTCCATGTCGTAACGAGGCTGAAAATGTCTCAGGGCTTGTCTCAACTCTTAGCACACTTGATCACCCACGCTATGAAGTCATCTTTATTGACGACAACTCAACGGATAGCACTGGGGATCTCTTAAGCCAGGCAATTAGAAATTGCCCCTTCATGAAGGTAATTAGTGCAGCCCCCTTGCCAGATAGTTGGATGGGAAAGCCATGGGCGTTATCGCAAGGGCTTAGCCATGCAACTCATGAATACATTGTGACCGTTGATGCTGATGTTCGGCTCGCACCCGATGCACTCTCGGCGATGGATTCTGTTCTACAACGAACAGGATCGGATTTTCTCTCTCCCTACCCTGCTCAAATAGCGGAAACTCTGACAGAAAGAATTATCCAACCTCTCTTACAGTGGACATGGATGACTACAGTTCCACTTCGACTTGCAATGAGAAGTGCACGTCCATCGCTCGCTGTTGCTAATGGGCAGTTTCTCTTCATTAAAAAGAGCGCACTTGTTGCAGCGGGAGGATTTAACGCGATTCAATCGAGCGTTCTTGATGATATTGATATAGCACGTGTTCTGGTTCGTAGCGGATACAAAGGTGGGGTCTGTGATGGATCGACTATCGCATCTACTCGCATGTATACATCTCTTGAAGAAATTCGCGCAGGGTATGGGAAGTCAATGTCTTCAGGCTTTGGCGGAATCTTTGGCTCACTTGCACTTACTCTAGTTATGGCAGTTTCTGCTGTACTACCTTTCATTTATTCAATCGTAGGATCATCGATTGCTACCGCTGCGCTACTTCTTGTTATCACCTCACGAGTGGTCTCAGCTTTGTCATCGCGTTCACTGCTTATTGATGGCCTTCTCCACCCCATCTCCGCGCTTTTCTTTATCTACCTGTTGATCTACTCCAATCTCTTCCACTCTAAGATTACGTGGAAAGGGCGATCAGTATGACAACTGATAAGAAAGATGTAGTTGTTATTGGCGCAGGCATGGGTGGAATGGCAACTGCTGCTCGCCTTGCCAAGAAGGGTTATCGTATTCAAGTTTTTGAAGCCGGCGATCGCCACGGTGGAAAATGTCGAACTGAATGGATTGATGGTTACGCATTTGATACAGGTCCTTCACTTCTGACACTGCCTGCTGTCTATCGCGATCTCTTTCAACGAACAGGTGATGTATTAGGCAGAGTTGTTGAACTCAAAGCCGTCGATCCATCTTTCGATTATCGCTTCCACGATGGAACCTCAGTGAAATATGCCAATCTCTCTCGCAAGAAAACTTTAGAAGCAATCTCAGATTCATATGGCGCAGATGCCGCCAACGAGTGGGATCGGGTGATGCAGCGGGCGGAAGCAATGTGGGATGTCTCGCGTGAACCATTTATCGAGTCAGAGCTCACATCTATGGCTTCTCTTCTCAAACGTAGATCGCTGATTAAAGATATTTTCGTTATCTCTCCATGGAAATCAATCCGCGGGCTGGCAATCAAGAGTCCACACCTTCGTAAAATTCTCGATCGCTATGCCACCTATAGCGGATCTGATCCTCGTGTTGCCCCTGCAGTTTTATCGTCAATCGCCTTTGTCGAAGAAGCTTTTGGTGCTTGGCATATCACCGGCGGTATTGGAAAGCTTGGCGATGCTCTCTATCAACGTTGTTTAGATAGAGGAGTCACCTTCGAATTTAGCGCTCGCGTTGCTGAGATCACTCATCGCGAAGGTTCCGTCACGGGTGTAGCCATGGCAGATGGCCGCACAGTCTCTGCCACAACAGTTGTCGCAAATGCAGATGCGGGAATGATTTATTCACAGCTCATAAAGAATCCTTCACAATCGGTGCGCAAAGCAGCTCGCACCCTAGCCAAGATGGAGCCATCCCTTGCTGGATTCTCTTTACTCCTTGGGCTTCGACCATCAGATGCGCCCAAGCTTGAACACCACACAGTTTTATTTCCAGAAAATTATGATGAAGAGTTCGAATCTATCTTTAGCAAGAAGACTCCAGTCGAAGATCCGACGATCTATATCTGTGCTCCGCACGATAAGACGATGGTGAAAAGGGAGGGACATGAGGCGTGGTTTGTTTTAGTGAACGCACCTCGTCACGGATCTGATAGTTTCGATTGGAGCAATCGCGAGTTTGCAGACCAGTATGCGCAGAAGATTATTGATCGCATCGAGTCTCGCGGTATTCAGATCCGCAACCGCCTTGAACTCTTGGAAATTCGCACCCCTTCGGATTTAGAGGCTAGCGTCTTAGCGCCTGGTGGTTCTATCTATGGCACATCAAGTAACGGCTCACAGAGTGCATTTAATCGTGCGAAGAATCGCAGTCCGCTCAAAGGTTTGTATTGCGTGGGAGGAAGTGCACACCCTGGTGGAGGACTCCCATTGGTGGGTTTAAGTGCCGAGAT
The DNA here is from genome assembly GCA_947489825.1 of Candidatus Nanopelagicaceae bacterium. Next base: position 735 of record CANLFL010000069.1, on the reverse strand, counting down.
AGTTGCTCAAGCAATTATTACTGAAGATGGCGGCGAGCAGCTCTCATCACTTGATAGACACTAAAGATTGCCATCGCCGTAAAGATATAAATCGCAACTGGCGCGAAAGAAAAGTTGAGCAGATCTAGCACCATAAAGATTGCAATCGCACTGGCGCGTACTGGCCGTTCTGCAATAGTAACCACACCAATCTCGTGAAAACCAAGAGATGCCATCCGTGCTCGCGCATATTCTTGTGTGAGTGCAAGAGCAAATAGCGCCAAACAAATCTCTGGCGCAATTCCCCATTGATAGAGAGCAAAGAACCAGAGCACCTCTGTGATGCGGTCGGCGATAGCATCAAGAGCGGCACCAAATTGGCTTACCTTGCCTGAAACAATGGCAACGCTTCCATCAACGCCATCACAGATAAGGGATAACACGAGGAAAATCAGGGCGACTGCTGAATAAGGATAGAAGAGTGCAGCCGAAGCAGTGAGTACACCTAGAAGAGTTAGAACATTTGGAGTGATTTTTAAGGAATTTAATCCTCGACCGATGACATAAGAGATACTCAACCAACCTTTAACGATTCCCTTGATCTCTGCGCCGAGATGAAGCTGGCTCCAGCTTGCAAAGAATTCTTCACGTTTCATAGATTAGCGCCGATCTTGCAAAGATTCAAAGATCTCACTTGTGGCAGTTGAGCTATTCATTGTGTAGAAGTGAATTCCTGGTACTCCCGCATCAATTAAG
>CANLFL010000068.1 GCA_947489825.1 Candidatus Nanopelagicaceae bacterium | reverse complement strand
GAAAATCACAAGCGCTACATGCATAACTACAACTTCCCACCATATTCAACTGGTGAGACTGGTCGCGTAGGTACGCCAAAGCGTCGTGAAATCGGACACGGAGCACTCGCAGAGCGCGCCCTCATTCCTGTTCTTCCAACTCGCGAAGAGTTCCCTTACGCAATTCGTCAGGTCTCTGAAGCGCTTGGTTCAAATGGATCAACCTCAATGGGATCTGTCTGTGCATCAACTCTGTCGATGTTGCAGGCTGGTGTTCCATTGAAGGCACCAGTTGCAGGTATTGCAATGGGTCTTATCTCAGATGATGTCGATGGCAAGGTCGAATACGTTGCCCTCACAGATATTTTGGGTGCAGAGGATGCATTCGGAGATATGGACTTTAAAGTTGCTGGAACAAAAGATTTCGTTACAGCTCTTCAACTCGATACAAAGCTTGATGGAATCCCAGCTTCAGTTCTAGCTGCGGCACTTCTCCAAGCTAAGGAAGCTCGTCTTGCCATCCTTGATGTCATGAACGAGGCGATCGATTCACCGGATGAGATGAGCCCATTTGCTCCTCGCATCATCTCGGTCAAGATTCCTGTAGATCAGATTGGTGCAGTTATCGGGCCTAAGGGCAAGATCATCAATCAGATCCAAGAAGAGACTGGCGCAGATATCTCTATCGAAGATGATGGAACTATCTACATCGGAGCAGTCGATGGAGCTTCAGCAGAAGCTGCTCGCGCACAGATCAATGCGATTGCAAATCCACAGATGCCAGAAGTTGGCGAGCGATACCTAGGTACCGTCGTCAAGCTCGCTGCATTCGGAGCATTTATCTCATTGATGCCTGGCAAAGATGGTTTGCTTCACGTTTCACAGATTCGCAAGATGCATGGCGGAAAGCGAATTGAGAACCTTGAAGAAGTAATGAAGGTGGGAGACAAGATTCAGGTTGAGATCGGTGAGATTGATCCAAAGGGCAAGCTCTCACTCGTTCCAGTCCTAGAAGACGGTTCAACTCCGGCAGCTGAATAAAAAGCGGCCAATGTCAGTAAAGAGATTCGTTCACGCAAGTGGCCTTCGTATCGTTACGGAAGAAGTTCCGTCGGTACGAAGTGCCGCTGTGGGAATCTGGGTCAATGTAGGTTCACGTGATGAAACCCCGGCAGTTGCTGGGGCTTCTCACTTTCTAGAGCATCTTCTCTTTAAAGGTACAACACGTCGCAACGCACTTGAGATTTCTTCATCTATTGAAGCAGTCGGCGGTGAGATGAATGCATTTACAAGCAAGGAATACACCTGCTTCTACGCCCGTGTGATTGATACTGATCTACCCATGGCCATCGATGTCGTCAGCGATTTAATTACCTCATCGATTGTCAGCGCACTCGATGTTGACGCTGAGCGCAAAGTTGTTCTGGAAGAGATTGCTATGCGTGATGATGATCCAAGTGATCTCGTTCATGATCTCTATGCTGAAACTTATTATGGCGATACACAGCTGGGACGCCCGATTTTAGGAACAGTTGACTCCATCAAATCCATGTCCCGTAACTCTGTCTTTAACTATTACAAGAAGCGCTACCTTCCACAGGATCTTGTCGTTGCTGTAGCAGGCAATATCAAGCATAAAAAAGTTGTTGAGATGGTCGAGCGCGCACTGAGCGCAGATGGGTTCCTCGACGTGAAGGGCACGCCGCAGATTCGCGGCAATGAAAGTATTCGCAAGGCTAAGCAAACATCTGTTGGTTTGATGACGCGTAAGACTGAGCAAGCACATATGTTTTATGGCATGGAAGGCGTTGCCCGCCATGATGATCGTCGCTTTGCAATGGGGATTCTGGCGTCAGCACTCGGTGGCGGAATGTCTTCTCGTCTCTTCCAAGAGATTCGTGAAAAGCGCGGCCTTGCCTACTCTGTCTACGCCTACGCACAACAGTTTGCGGGATCAGGTCAGATTGGTTTCTATGCGGGATGCAATCCAAGTAAGGCAATTGAAGTCATTGAAATTATCCGAGAAGTCCTGACCGATGTCACAGAACACGGCATGACACACGAAGAGATCGAACGAGCGAAAGGCGCTGTCCGTGGGTCTCTAGTTTTGAGCCAGGAAGATAGCGGCTCTCGTATGTCACGAATCGGCAAAAATGAGATTGTTTACGGTCAAGTGATGGGCTTTGACGAGATATTGAAGGAGATCGCTGGAGTTTCCCATGAGGATGTCCGAAAAGTCGCTAGCGAGTTTCTGACTAAAACGCCTACCCTTGCCCTAGTGGGTCCATTTAAGAGCGAGAGTATTTTTGAAAAAGTTTTGGCGAAGGGGAGTTAGGTGATGATTAAAGTAGGAGTTCTCGGCGCTCGTGGTCGCATGGGTGCAGAAGTTGTTGCAGCCGTTGAGGCGGCGGCAGATTGCCAACTTGTCTCAGCTTTAGATCTTGGTGATTCGCTAGATCAACTCGTCGCGTCCGGTGCCCAAGTAGTTGTCGACTTCACGACACCGGATTCTGTAATGGCAAACCTGGAATTTCTCATCACTCACAAGATCCATGCAGTAATTGGAACTACTGGTTTTGATGATTCGCGATTAGCTAAGTTGAAGTCGATTTCATCTGCTCATCCCGAAGTAGGAATTCTCATTGCACCCAACTTCGCAATTGGCGCTGTCTTGATGATGGAGTTTGCAGCCAAGGCAGCCAAGTACTTTGAATCTGCTGAAATTATTGAACTTCACCACCCAGATAAGGTCGATGCGCCTTCTGGAACCGCTTCTCGCACCGCAGGACTTATCTCGGCTGCGCGTAAAGAGGCCAAGCTTCCGGCGATGCCAGATGCGACGTCAACTTCTCTTGATGGTGCACGTGGTGCGTTGGTCGGCGATGTACCTGTTCATTCAGTACGTCTTCGTGGCCTTGTCGCACACCAAGAGGTTCTATTCGGTGGGCTAGGTGAAACACTTTCAATTCGCCATGACTCACTAGATAGGGCAGGATTTATGCCAGGAGTCTTACTAGGTATTCGCAGCGTCATCTCACGGCCAGGAGTTACCTTCGGCCTTGAGAACTTTATGTAGAGGAGATCACAATGTCAGCTATCACAATGTATTCAGCCGAATGGTGCGGAGATTGCCGCCGTTCTAAGCGTCTACTCGCCGAGCTCGGAGTTGAGTACACACTAGTCGATGTTGAGAATGATCCAACTGCTGCAGCTAAAGTTGTAGAGATAAATGGTGGAGCACAATCTATTCCGGTGATCGTATTCAGCGATGGTACTCACCTGACAGAGCCTTCAGATAATGACCTCAAAGCAAAGCTACAATCACTCAGTATCATCTAAGAAAATAACTTGAATTACTGAAGGTGATAGAGCCCAGCTGATGTTGCTGCTGCGCTCAGGACAACGATTGCAAATGGCGCTCTCAAGATCAGCGCGATCACTGCTACTGCAAGGCCAGCTAGTCGTTGGTCAATAACTAGTGACTTTCCATTTGTGAATGTCTGAACTGCCACCAATGCGCTCAAGAGTGCGATGGGAATAAGGCCATTGATCTTCAAGACTCGGGGATGGCTGAGCCACCTTTCCGGCACGCTATGTCCCGCGTACTTAAGTAAGAAAGCAATAACACTTGTGGCGATCAGACCAATCCAGAGTGCATCCATTGTTATCTCCACACTCGACCTCGCAAACCGAAGAGCACTGCGAGCACGGCAGTTGAAATAATCGGAACTCCTGCAGCGACATATGGTGTGGCAATAAGAGCGAGTGCGACAGCAGAGGCTGCAAGCAGACGCTCGTTCTTACCGGTCAATCGCGGCCAGACCAAACCTAAGAAAGCCGCTGGCACTGCAGCATCGAGTCCGAAGGCAGCAGGATCACCCATTGCTTGCGCACCGAGTGCTCCGAGCAGAGTGAAGAGATTCCAAAATATGTAGACGCCGATTCCGGTGTACCAAAACCCTTGTCGCATACTTTCGCGCCCATTTTTCTCAAGGGAGATAGCAACACCAGTTGATTCATCAATAGTCAGCTGTGCAGCAACGATTTTTTTAAAGCGCCTAGTGCGCAGAACCGGAGCCATCTGCAATCCGTAGAGCAAGTTTCGAGTTCCAAGTAGGGAAGCGGTAGCTGTTGCACTGAGCGCTGTTCCACCAGAACCCATGACTCCCACGAGAGCGAACTGAGATGCCCCAGAAAATGTGAGAAGTGAGATGAGACAACTTTGTAGAACGGTGAAGCCGGCGGCAACACTTGCTGCCCCAAAAGCGATGCCATATGCCCCCACGGGCAATGAAACGCTCAGCGATCGAGCGAGGGTGGCGCGGTTCACTCTAGACACGGGTGCATTCTGCCGTAGATATCCGAGATAGGGAACTGGCTGCTAGGTATGGTGCGACCATGGCCGAACAAGTGATCTTTCGTGACGATGTCACCGTTGAATTAATTAAATCCAGTGCAAGTGATGCCGATGTTATCTGGGCAGCTCGAGTATCAACTGCTGGAGAGCAATCAATGGATGAGATTGGTGAAGATCCAAACCGGTCGGCAGGACTTATCAATTATCTAGCGCGCGAACGCCATGGTTCACCCTTTGAGCACACGTCAATGACTTTCTTCATCTCTGCTCCAATATTTGTTTTCCGCGAATTTATGCGCCATCGAATTGCTTCATACAATGAAGAGAGCGGTCGTTATCGTGAACTCAGGCCTGTTTTCTACATCCCATCTAAAGAACGCAAATTAATACAAGTCGGAAAGACTGGCTCATATACATTCGAAGATGGCACGCCAGAGCAATTTGAAATATCTGTCACTGCGATGAAAGAGGCTTATCTTGTTGCCTATGACAGTTATCAAAAAATGCTTGAAGCTGGAGTTGCCCGCGAAGTAGCTCGCGTAGTTCTCCCGGTCGCAACTTATTCATCCATGTATGTCACGATGAATGCACGAGCGCTCATGAATTTTCTCTCATTGCGTACAGCACGTGAAGGTTCGCATTTTCCAAGCTACCCACAACGAGAGATCGAAATGGTCGCTGAAAAAATGGAGGCTGAATTCGCCAAATTAATGCCTTTGACCTACGGAGCATTTGAAAAGTCTGGTCGCGTCGCTCCTT
>CANLFL010000067.1 GCA_947489825.1 Candidatus Nanopelagicaceae bacterium | reverse complement strand
GTTTCCTTGAAACTTGGCAAGAGACCAGCATGGTGAGCTGCGATACCCCGTTCCAGCGCATCTAACCATTCGTCATATCCCAAAATATCGAGATCTTCTTGCGCGAGATTGGCGTTTAATCGTGAGGCGGTCTCCACAATCAGTTTTCTCTCTTCGGTATTCGTTAATCTCAGTCCGGAGAAAACACATTGCTTTACGGCGGCATCACAGGCAGCACGAGAAAAAATGAATGTAATCGCCGGAAGCAAACCCTGTCGATCGAGGGTTTCAATAATCTCTGGGCGAGATAATTTGTTCTCTGACTCATCGAAACGCTCTCGGCGATGGCGAGGCATCTTTACTTTACGCATCGATTCGCGCTCAAGCGCTAAGAGTTCAGGATTAATTTTGCCAGGCTCTTTAAAGAGATCAATGAGCCGATTTCCAATGAGTACATGCTGATACAAAGGAATAGGACGAATCTCCGAGACTATGACATCGGTACCGCCACGTACCGTGCCCAACCACTCACCGAACTCTTCGGCATTAGAGACAGTTGCACTGAGTGAGATCACCTGCACGGATTCCATCAAGTGGATCAGTACCTCCTCCCAGACAGCGCCTCTGAACTTATCCGCCAAGTAATGCACTTCATCCATTACCACCGATTGCAAGTTGGTGAGCGTTGATGATCCTGCATAGAGCATGTTGCGCAGAACTTCAGTTGTCATAACAAGAATTGGTGCCTCTGAATTTATATTGGTATCACCAGTGAGAAGCCCAACATTCTCTTCACCAAATTTGGCGACAAACTCTGCAAACTTCTGATTAGAAAGGGCCTTAATCGGAGTGGTGTAGAAGCACTTCTTTCCTTGCTCCAAGGCTAAGAAGGCGGCAAACTCACCAACTACAGTCTTTCCCGCCCCGGTAGGTGCAGCAACTAGTAACCCATGACCATCTTCGACACAATGCAACGATTCGATCTGAAATTCATCGAGCGGAAAATCAAATCCTTGCGAAAATTTAATTGTGAGCGGGTGCGAGGATCGCACCTTGGCGGAAGCCATACGCTCAGCTGGGGTGCTCATGCCGCCCACACTTTCAAGGCGTTACTTATGCATTGGGCAGATACCGGCAAGATAGATATCGGTTCACCGTCTGCAAATGATGAACCAGAGCCGATAATTTCAATCTCCTGACAACGATAAAAAGTGACAGCTGGATGTCCCACATGTCTACCGCTATACACTTTTGGAAAAACTTTTAGAAGCTCGGTACGAGAGACCTTTGCAAGAACCATCACATCAAAGAGACCATCATTGAGCTTGGCATCGGGGCAGACCTTCATTCCCCCACCGTAACTTGGCCCATTGGCAACGGTAACCAAGGTTGCCTCGACATCGACAAAGTCTCCATCCAAGTGAATTCGATAATTGTGGGCTCTGAGTGCAATAATTTTTTCGATCATCGCAATGTTATATCTCATCCGACCCTTGGGCCACCGCATAATATTAGCTCGCTCGTTAACTAGGGCATCGAAGCCCGTTGAAAGTATCGCCGCGAACCAGGTAGAACCCACTCGTCCAAGATCAATAGAGCGAGAATGAGATTGAGCGATCAGATCAAGCTGTTCAGGAAGAGATAGTCGATAGATACCAATACTTCGCGCAAAATCATTTCCTGTTCCGCACGGAATAACGCCAAGTGAGATCTCACGAGGAACTATATGTTGAATGATCTCGTTGATGAATCCATCGCCACCAAAGGCAACGACACCAGAGATCGGTTCATGCTCGAGCTGATAGATCAACTTTTGGCGAAAATCGGCGAGAGATTTTCCTTCAACAAGTGATACGCGAACTCCAAGATCAGCGAAATATTTCTTCGCAACCAAAGCGCGCTTGCGAGCATGACCTCTTCCAGATATTGGATTAATCGCCAGAATCAGCACGTAAAGCCTTCTTTTCGCGCCTGCGATCATTAAGGAGTGAGATGAGACCTGCCAAGAAATAGAGTGCAATCAGTGGCAGAGCCAAGGCAATCATTGATAACGGGTCTGGGCTTGGAGTAAATCCAGCGACAAAGAGGGTGATCGCAAATATCCAGATACGCCACGGTCGCAATATTCCTTTTCCACTTATCGCACCAATTAAGTTCAAAGCAACAAGAAATACAGGTAGTTCGAAACCAAGTCCGAAGAAGAAGATAGTTCGGGTAACGAAATCTAGATAGTCATCAAACTTCACCAAGTTATTAAGGGCATCTGGAGTGAATCCAAAGAGGACTCGAATCGCCATGGGCAGGATTGTGTACCCAAAGTAAGCACCAACGCTAAAGAATGGAGTTGCTGCGATGATGAAGAGTACCGAATTGCGCTTCTCGCGCTTGTGAAGAGCTGGGGCGATAAATGCCCAGAGCTGGTAAAGCCATATTGGTGCCGCAAGTAAGAGACCGGTGAGGATCGCCACCTTGATATGCAAATTAAGCGGTCCTAGAACACCATTGATATAAAGAGCTCCGCAGTTATCAGCACCCGTCTCCTGCGCAGACTTCAAATCACATACGGGCTTCGCCAAATTGGTAATGATCGGGGTATAGAAAACCCACCCGACAATTGCTGCAATTGAAATCGCTGCTGCACTTCTGACCACGCGCTTGCGAAGTTCACGCAAATGTTCAAGAAGGGGCATACGACCGCCTGTGGTGGTCGACATGAGAGTTACGCTGAAGCTTGACCGTCTTGGTCGGGCTTCTTATCGTCTTTCATATCCTTCATCTCTGACTTGAAAATCTTCAGAGACTTGCCTAAAGATCGTGCCGAATCTGGTAGTCGCTTTGCTCCGAAGAGCAGAATGATCACAACGAGAACGATCAAGATGTGGGTAGGTTCTTTGAGGAACACGAGACTCTCCTTCTTGGCGCAGCTGCGCCTGCAGCTGATGGTTAAGGCTATCGCACCCTATTCGTATAGGGCCATGGTTGAGTCGACACTTTGGCCGATCGCTAGTGCGATTTCCAGCGGATCTCCGACAACTAGGGAGCCTCCCCCAGCCATAATCGAGCGAATCAGCCATTCTGCTGAGAAGGACTGGAGAGTTACGCTGCCGCCGAGTCGCAGGTCATCAAAGGCGAGGCCAAAGGCCTCAGCACTTGCTCGGTCCAGTGTCCTCACCGTTGCACCGACGCGGATGCTCTCACTCTTCCTCACCTGCGCCTCGGGTACCACATCTAACGATTGCGTGAGGGAGATAGCGACGATCCTATCTAGGCGGAAAGTTCGCATCCCTTTCGCCGTATGACAGTGCGCCTGGAAATATTCAACATCGTTATCGCAAAAGAAATCGTAAGCAGTGACTATGCGCTCTGTCTCTTGATCAGAGCTGGATGAGTAGTAAGTCATTTCGACGGGAAGGCGCTGAGCAATTGATGTAGAAATCACCGATCTATGTGCGGTAGTTGGACTCGCAGCGATCGAGATATGAACACCAATTTGATCTCGTAACTTTTTGGCAAGAACATCAATGCGATCACTCTGTTCTACTCCGAGTTTCTCTGAATTCTCGCGCAAAAGATCTAGCCCTAAAGCAAGCGCGACAATTTCCGAACTAGACAAAGTGCGCACGTAAGCCAAGGGTGCCGCGTTGCGAATTGTTACATATCCCGAATCAAAGGCTAGATCAATCAGCTCTAGGGGCGTGTAACCAGGAAGGCCGCACATCCATAGAGTATTAAGATCATCAATCATGACATCGCTATTCACTTTGAAATGTTTTGCAAGATCGCTCATAGATATACCTTGATGTGAGAGCAGGAATGGGACCAAATCAAGTAGTCGAGCGGTTTGTTCTAGAGGAGTAGTCGCCGATTTAGCCATGGAGTACGCGCAGTTCTTTGAGTGAATCGATAACACTTTTTCTTAGGGTTGCAGGCTCAATCGCTATGACATCATCTCGATGCCACAAGATAGTTCGCAGAAGCCACGACTCATCAACAATGGGAAGAGAAATCTCATCCCATTCGTCCCCGGATTCAAGGACCGCTCCTAATGAGCGAAGTTGGTACCCTCGATTCTTTCTTATTCGAAGTAAGGCAACTTCTCGAATGTCGTCGGCGCTACGATCAGGCAATAGATCGGGAATATCGAAAGTATTCTCTTTCTTATCAACGGTGACCTCAGAGACGATTCGATCAAGACGAAAAGTTCTTAATGAGTTCTTCTCTCGATCAAGTCCCACCAAGTACCAAGATCCAGACTGACCGCGCATTGAATATGGAGCAATTCTGCGTACTTGCCTTGAGAGATCCGCACTCACATACTCAAATTCGATCTCGGATCTGCGAATAATTGCTTCGGTAACGAGAGTGAAATTTTGGTCGGTGCCACTGACCAGCGGCGTCAATAGTGAGAGCGCCTCTGAATCCGAATCGATACCCATCGAAGCAAGCTTGATCAGTGCAGAGGTGGATTCTCGCTCGAGCGCCGCACCCGACCATGCTGAAGCCGCAAGAGAGAGCAGAGCGATATCAGTTCCATCTAATTCGCCTAAATCAAGTTGATAGCTCGATGGAGTAATTCGGTATCCGGCTTCGTCCTCAAAGATTGGATCGAAAGTTCCAAGTTCAATCACAATTCCAAGGCTACGGAGATCATCCTTATCGCGCTCAAACATGCGCTCCATCGCCTCGGCTGCGCCTTCATATCCCTCGACGGTGCGAAAAATCTCGCTCTTTGTTAAGTATCTCTTTGTAGCAAGAAGAGCGATAGTGAGATTGACTAGTCGCTCACTCTTCCGCGACACCGTAAGCACCTTTTGCTGGACGTCGGCGACGCGCAAGGACTTCTACGCCTGGAGCCATTCGTCGACTCTGAATAAGAAAACCCGTATGACCAATCATTCTCTGCTGAGGTCGTACTGCAAGTCCCTCATGATGCCATCCACGAACAATAGTTTCAGAACTCTCTGGTTCAGTGAAGTGACCATCGTTTTTCAGAGCCTCCGCGGTTGCAGATAGCTGTGTTGTCGTAGCCACGTAAGCAAGGAAGACTCCCCCAGGACGCAGCACTCTCGCTGCCATTTCAACACACTCCCAAGGAGCGAGCATGTCGAGAATCACTCTGTCATACATCTTTTCTCCAGAAACATCTTGAACTGACCCAATCGTGAGTGACCATTGCTGAGGCAACACACCAAAATAGTTTG
>CANLFL010000066.1 GCA_947489825.1 Candidatus Nanopelagicaceae bacterium | reverse complement strand
TTGCGGTGCATCACTTGCAAAAATATATTTGACTGTGGGTTGATAGCTTGAGTTCAAATCGTAAACCCGCTTTACCTCCGCAAGATCTTTTTCCCGGCGGTTTAAAGAAACGGGCACAGCAGATTGAGTAGGAGTTGGTTTCCCCGCCACTTTTATAACCACATCATTATTCCAGACAAGTTTTTTGCCTGATTTGATGCAGGTATATGTTTTACTCTGATAAACAACTTTTTGGTTCAAAACTTTGCAGGTACTTCCAGGAGTTATCTTCTGGGCAGACACTGCAGCAACAGGGATTAGGGCAACAGAAAGTGCAATTAATACACCTTTGGTAAGACTCCCCCTGATTTGCATTCAATAATAGTAAATGGGAGATCAGTCTTTGTGGGGTTTTGAAGAATCCTTTTTTAGTCTGGCTAGTGGTGATAAGCCTGAAACTGACGCTCTCCGTTACCCTCTTCGCTATGACAATCACAGTTGCACGCTTACTGCGACATATGGCGTGGGCAAATCAAGAAACCATTAAGCACCTTCAGACCTTGCCCGAAGAGAGCCTGAAAGCGTATGCAACCAAACCCGAGTGGTTTGTTGCAGAGATTGCACACCACATAGTTGATTCAGCAGATCATTACGTTCTCAGTATCACTGGCAAGGTTGCACTCACTAAGCCAGGAGATCCCTGCATTGCAGATATTGAAACGATTAGTGATCTTGCCCGTCTAGCAGAACAGGCAGCAATCGTTGATGCTCTACTCGTAAGTGCAGCTGATCTTGATGATATGTGGCTAGATCTCGAAAATGACAATGGCAAGTTCCAAAGATTGCGTTCAACTGTTCTTTCACAGGCTATTCACCATGCAACAGAACACCGTGCACATATTGCCAGTGCGCTAGAGGCTAAAGGTTTTGAGCCGGTTAATCTCGATGACATTTCACTCTGGGATTACGAAAAGTACGAGACTGCAAACGGTCTGAGGGATAAGTGAAATTTACTTCGACTTATTTTCTTGTGATGCAATCTTTAGAACTGTGAACAAGGTTGCAACGGCTAGAAGTGCGATCGGAATTGCAACGTAGTAAAGCCCTGCCTCTGCTTGGTATTTCACGACACCAAGTGCGATGAGGTTTGCTAGAACCGCAGGAGCTTTTCCGTAATTCTTTCCTGCCTTGTAACCACGTCCACATTGAATGAGTCCCAGTCCGCCAGCAATTGCAAAGAGCAGTACGCCAAGCAAAGGAAGAATCTCTCGGTTCTCATGTGTGAATCCGAGAACAAGCATCCACCCACCTAGCGCTAGCACTACAGCACCTTCCACGAAGAGAAGGGTGGAAGCGATTGTTCGCGGGAGTATCTGACGAGAAGGTGAAGTCATGAAAACTAGGCTATCGCTAGACGGTAGCGATTGCGCATTCAACCTATGACAATCGATCCAATATATTCGCATGACGGGATACATGATCACCTAACTAATTGCGCCGCCCCACCACTCATTTACTCCCACCTTAATCGTATGATTTCAGGATCGAGCAGAACTGATGCGCCGCTTACCCTGGCGTCGATCTCAATTTCAACACTTAGTAGCCTGGAGCAGATTCTCTCGATTGCACATGTCATCAATAGATTGATGCGCCAAGAGGATCTCTGTGGACGAACAGGGAACTTCCAATTTGTAGTTGTACTTTCGGGGAGTCTGACCAACGGCGAAAAACTGTTAGCGAGGATACGCAACGCTACAAATATTGAATTCACATCAGAATTAGTTCAGTGGGTTCCAGAAGAGACGTCACTACAACTTTTCTACCGCTTAGATTTAGCTGAAGAACTGAGAACATAGCTAGGCGAGAACTGGTTGGTGGAGAGAGCTCATTCCCCAGTGATCGCAACCCTCTTTAGAGCTTGATCAAGTCGAGATATTTCAATGATCTCCATGCCATCGATCTTGACATCACTTCCAGTGGGAACAAGCGCCTTCTTAAATCCAAGTCGATAAGCCTCAGCTAAACGTCGCGATACACCGCTCACCTTTCGAATCTCACCAGCTAAACCAACTTCACCGATCGCAACTAAATCTGGAGGTAGCGCTAAACCCTTTGCAGCCGAGGCTACCGCTAGCGCAAGTGCTAAATCAGCGGCAGGCTCTGACATTTTCATGCCACCCACTGTTGCGGCATATACATCGCGGCCACCTACTCGAACACCAGCGCGAAGTTCAAGAACAGCCAAAGTCATCGATGTGCGCGCAGAATCTAAACCACTTGTTACCCGACGTGCATTTCCGAAATCACTTTCGCGTCCTGCGCTGACCAACGCCTGAATTTCAGCTAAAAGTGGGCGGCGACCTTCAAGAGTGACGGTCACACAGGTGCCAGGTACGGGTTCAGTGTGGCGAGAGGTAAAGAGGCCGGTCGGATCAATCACTGATTCGATGCCGGTATCACTTAAATCAAAGCAGCCCACTTCATCACTGGCACCAAAGCGATTCTTGATTGCGCGGATAAGTCGAAGGCGCGAATGACGCTCGCCCTCAAATTGCAGAACAACATCGACAATATGTTCAAGAAGTCGCGGACCAGCAATTGAGCCATCTTTAGTCACATGTCCTACGAGCAATAAAGTAATGTCACGATCTTTACAGATACGAATGAGTGCACCAGCAACTTCACGTACCTGTGTCACTCCACCGGGTGATCCATCTGCTGCCGAACTTCCAATAGTTTGAACGCTATCAATAATGAGTAACGCTGGCTTTACTGCATCGATATGTGCAATGACTGCGCCGAGATCTGTCTCTGATGCTAAAAATAAAAGTGGATCAACTGCATTGATGCGCTCAGCGCGAAGGCGCACTTGGGATGCTGACTCTTCACCGCTGATATAGAGGGCGCTCATACCTTTAGCTGCAGTTTGCGCTGCAACAGAGAGCAAGAGAGTGGACTTACCAACACCAGGTTCACCCGCAAGCAAAATTGCTGCACCTGGAACTAAACCTCCGCCGAGAACTCGATCGAGTTCACTTACTCCAGTTTCGCGTGCACGGGCCATTGAGAGATCAACATCTCCGATAGGAGTTGCTGCATGTGAGACTTTGCCCGCAACAAGTGAGAGTTTCTTAGGTGCTGCAATCTCTTCAACGCATCCCCACGCCTGGCATTCACCGCAACGCCCTACCCATTTTTGGGATGTCCAACCGCACTCGCTACAGCGGAATGGATCCTTCTCGACCTTGGCCATGAGGTGAGCCTAAAGCAAAGGTGTGACGGGTGCGCTACTTGCCAGCTTGAATTGTTGCTGGATGCTGAATGACAAAGAGAGGCAGGCTGCGTGCCTGAGCATCCTTGATGCCCTGCACACGCAGATCGCAATGCTTAGCCAGAATGTCATATGCATCTTTGCCCATCAACGCAGTGAGCTCTGCGCTGTTAGAGATGTAGACGGGTTGGCTGCCGATGTGCGCCTCAGTATTGCTGGTGCAGTACCAATCGAAATCATCGCCGCCATCGCCCCAACCTAAGCGCTCATACTCACCAATAACGGTAACTGAATATTCGCGTTCGCCAACTTCGCGCGTTTCAAAACTACGACGTAAAGGTAATTGCCAACATACATCTGGTTTTGTTTCAACGAAGTGACGATTTTCATTTTGAGCTAAATGATGAAGCACGCATCCAAATGATCCAGTGAATCCAGGAGCTTCGTGACCTTTGCGATTTAAGAATATGCACGCATCATTTACTGTGCGAGTCTTTCGTTCGTTATCTTCATCTAAATCTGTGATTCGAAGCTCACCGCCCGCTTTCTTGGGACGAGCTTCATCATAAAATTGCCACATTTGTGGTGTGAGGTGTTGGGCGGCGAGTTGAACGCGCTTCTCATCATCTTCATCTGAATACATCGCACCTTCTGTGCAACATCCATCATTAGGACGGTCTTTAAAGACACCTTGGCAACCATCGCCATAGATGCAGGTCCAATTTGAGGTGAGCCAGGTGAGATCACATTTGAAGATCTCTAGATCATCATTAGGATCTGCAAACTCGACCCAGTCGCGGGCAAAACCTGGTTTAACTTCAGACATAGTCGCAGAGCCTACGCGTACTCTTTGGCTATGGCTAATCAACAGAAGGTCGCAGTTCTCGGTGCCGGTGTCATGGGCGAAGCTCTTATCGCAGCCCTCATCGACTCTGGGGTTAGCC
The DNA here is from genome assembly GCA_947489825.1 of Candidatus Nanopelagicaceae bacterium. Next base: position 988 of record CANLFL010000066.1, on the reverse strand, counting down.
CATCAGCAATTTCTATTGTTGAAAAGCGCCCAGAACGATGTGATGAGTTGATTGGTAAGTATGCAATCACTGTAGCTAGCCTTCAGAGCGCAGTCTCGGCTAGTGATCTCATTCTTGTGGTTGTTAAGCCACAAGATATGCAAGGGCTCCTTGGTGAAATCAGGCCTCACATCAATAAGAACGCCTTACTTTTGAGTTTTGTAGCGGGTAAGAAGCTCGGATTTATCCAAGAGAATTTAAGTGGCTCACAGCCGATCGTGCGCATCATGCCTAACACTCCGACTTCAGTTGGTCTTGGAGCAGCCGGATATTCATTCGGCAGCGCAGTTACCCAAGAGCATCGCGTATCTGTTGCATCCCTTTTGGCTGCTGCAGGTAAAGCTGTCGAAGTAGATGAGACACTACAAGATGCAATCACCGCAACAAGCGGATCAGGCCCTGCATACTTCTTCGCCTTTGTTGAAGCGATGGTCGAGGGTGCAATTGCGCTAGGGCTTTCACGTGAAGATGCAACAACGCTTACGATCCAAACAATTGTTGGCTCTGCCGCGCTTCTTGAACGCTCGGGCGATTCACCAACAACTTTGCGTGAAAAAGTCACCAGCCCTAACGGAACTACCGCAGCTGCTCTTGCTTCATTTAGTAACGATCATCTATCTGAAATTGTTGCTCGTGCAATGAAAGCAGCACACGCTCGTTCTCAAGAATTGGCGTAATATGAAACGCTTTGCTGTAGCCGTGATAGCGGCACTTCTTCTTACCTCTCAGCAGGTAGAAGCTGCTCCTAAATCAATTGCAGCAAGTGAAATTACAAAAATTGCGCCTATCGCCGAACATGAAGGCGTGGTAATTTCCAACCAAGGAATAACAATTTTTTCTAATGCAGAGAAGAAAGTACTGGTTACTTCTCTCGATTTTTTAGGAGCTGAGAAATGGAAGCTCGCTGTAGAGGGCGCATCAGACCAGATCGCGATGGCAGCTACATCGG
>CANLFL010000065.1 GCA_947489825.1 Candidatus Nanopelagicaceae bacterium | reverse complement strand
TTAAGCCCTCATGGGCGAGAGTTCTGAGCCAGGAATCTTCAGTCTGGCCGGCTGGAACTTCAAATTGAGGTAAAAGATTTTCGCCTTCGCGCAGTGTGACGTTGCAACGCTCTGCAATAAGGAGGGTGTTATCGCATGCGTCCGGAATATCTCTGAAGAGCTCACGCATCTGCGCCGCGGTCTTTACGTAGAACTCATGATTATCAAATTTAAATCGCTTCGGATCGGCAAGGGTTGAGCCAGATTGAACACAGAGAAGAGCTTCGTGTGCTGGTGCATCTTCGTGGAATGTGTAGTGCAGATCGTTAGTTGCAAGAAGTGGAAGCTTGAGCTCTTTACCTAACTTGAGAAGATCCGCCTTCACGCGATTTTCAATGTCGATCCCGTGATCCATTACTTCGAGATAGAAATTTGCGGCTCCGAAAATATCTCGGTAATCACTTGCCGCGCGAAGTGCCTCTCGGTAATTTCCCATACGTAGCCGAGTTTGAATTTCACCGCCGGGACAACCCGTAGTTGCTATAAGACCATCTGCATATCGAGAGAGAAGTTCACGATCCATGCGCGGCTTGTAGTAATAACCTTCAAGAGAGGCAAGGGATGAGAGGCGGAAGAGGTTTGCAAGCCCTTGATTATTTTCAGCCAAGATTGTCATATGGGTATATGCACCACCACCTGACACGTCATCTTCACCGCCGCTTGCCCACTGCACTCGTTTTTTCTCGTGCCGTGATTCTGGAGCGACATAGGCTTCGATACCGATGATGGGTTTTACGCCGACTTTTGTCGCCTGCTTATAAAATTCAAATGCTCCGAAAACATTTCCATGATCTGTCATGGCAATCGCTGGCATTTCTTGGCGCGCGACTTCGGCTACTAAATCTCCCACGCGTGCAGCTCCATCGAGCATCGAGTACTCGGTGTGGACGTGTAGATGTACAAATGAATCTGAAGGATTGCCGCTCATAGGCTGGCTAAATTAGCACTTACGGAATGACTGCATCGGATAGCAACGCCAGACAAGCCTGAAGGTCATCTGGATAGTCAGCCTTGAACTCCATCTGCTCTTCAGTAATGGGATGGGTAAAACGTAGCTCTTTGGCGTGAAGCCACGGTCGCGACATCTGCAGCGATTTAGCGAGAACTGGATCAGCCCCATAGGTGGTGTCACCAACCAATGGATGATTGAGCGCGCTGAAGTGGACACGAATTTGATGTGTACGCCCTGTTTCGAGTTCAACCTTGATCATGCTCACTGAGCGGTAATACTCGATGAGTTCATAATGCGTGATGCTCTCTTTACCATCTGCGACAACAGCAAATCGGTGATCAACTTTTGGATGTCGATCGATAGGCGCATCAATTGTCCCCGTCGGCGGATCAATATGTCCTTGGATAAGTGCGTGATAAGTCTTATCAACACTTCGTGTACGAAATGCTTCTTTCAATACTGTAAATGCACGATCAGTTTTGGCAACAACCATCAAACCGCTTGTGCCTACATCTAGACGATGGACAATTCCGGTGCGCTCTGCTGCCCCTGATGTTGAAATGGTGTACCCGGCTGCGGCTAGCGCTCCAACAACTGTGGGTCCGTGCCATCCTGGACTTGGGTGGGCGGCGCATCCCACAGGTTTGTTGATCACGAGAATGTGGTCATCGTTATAGACAACTTCTAAACCTTCTAAAGGAGTCAGTGGAATTGGCTCGCGCTCGATCGTCTCGGGAAGTAATACATCAATTACTTGCGACGCACTGACGCGATCTGACTTTCCTAACGCCTTGCCTTCGCAGGTGATATCTCCATCCTCGATCAGCCGCACAATTGCAGACCGGGATAGCCCTAAAACTCGAACGAGTGCGCTATCGATACGTTCTCCTGCAACACCCTCAGGAACGCTCAACGTTCGTAATTCTCTAGCCACAATTCTCCCCGACTACTTCTGCGCGCCTGGTGGGGCAAAAGGAGGAATCTCCTTAGCGATTAAGAGTACTGATAGTAACGCTGCGCAGACTATGGCCATATCGGCAACGTTAAATACCGGCCAGCGTGGAAGTTCAATCCAATCGATGACATGTCCGTTAAATGTAGATGGTTGCCTAAAAATTCGATCTGTGAGGTTTCCGAGAATGCCACCTAGAGCAAGGCCTAAGACTGCTGCCCACCAAAGATGCGCAATCTTGATTGCGTAGTAGGCAATTACGCCAACTGCCAGAAGAGCAAGAATTGTGAAGATGAAGGTAAAACTTGTTGCAAAGCTAAATGCTGCGCCAGGATTAAAGACCAAACGTAGTTGAAGGGCTGATCCGATGACTTTGATTGGTTCTACTTGGCTTAGATTTTTCAGCGCCCACACTTTTGTTGAGTAATCAATGAGCCAGACGAGAGCTGCAAGAAAGTAGAGGCGTTGCCAGTAATAAGTAGATCTTGCCAGAGGCACCTTTAGCGTCGCTCTTCTTTCTGCTTACAGATCATGCAAAGAGTTGCTCGTGGAAATACTTGCAGGCGCTCTTTACCAATTGGATGTGAACAATCTTCACAATTGCCGTAGCTCTTACTATCGATGCGATCGAGTGCTCGCTCTGTCTGCAAAACCATGTCGCGCGCATTGATGACAAGTGACATCTCATGTTCGCGCTCGAAGGTCTTTGTTCCTGAGTCAGCTTGATCATCGCCTGCACCTTCACCAGAATCTGCGATCAACTCTTCCATCTCAGTTTCAATCAATACAAGCTCATGCTTGAGGCGAAGCAATTCTTTCGAAAGTTCGATCCGCATTGCCTTGAGCTCTGCAGCGCTCCATGGGGTTTCCCCAGCTGATGCGGTGACAGGTGTGGGGGCGGATTTAATTGGCTTCAGTGGCGCAACCTTCTTTCCACTCTTGACTGGTCGCGGTGGCGGCGGCATCACAAGTCGACGCTCTTCAATGACAGGTGCTGCAACGGGAGCAATGACGGTAGCGACAGAAACTGTCTGCGACTTTTCATCAACGGTCAGCGTTGGCTTCCCAGCTTTAGATGGAAAAGGTCGACCTGGTGCGCTCTTCTTTAGCGGAGCTTTGGCGGGCGCTTTCTTCGCTAGAACTTTTTTAGCGGCAACTTTCTTCGCTGGCGCCTTCTTTGCAATTTTCTTTGCAGGTGCTTTCTTGGCTACCTTTTTAACTGGTTTAACTGCAGCTTTCTTGGCAGGGGCCTTCTTGGCGGGAGCTTTCTTCGCCGCCTTCTTGACTACCTTTTTTGCTGACACGCCGCGCACCTTATGCGCTTTTTCGACTTCTACCAAATATGCCACTCGTTGCACAGGCTACAAATATTGACCTACTCAAAGTGCAGGGGCGATTGCAGCAGGTCAAGTGCCCTGCATTAGACTCGGCACCCTCATGAGCTCACAATTTCGCCCACTCGCAGCCCAGATTGACCTGCCTGCGATGGAGCACTCAATCCTTGCGATGTGGGCTGACCATTCAATTTTTGAGCGATCACTCAAGGCGCGTGAAGGCCAGATCCCATGGACTTTTTATGAAGGCCCACCCACTGCCAATGGAATGCCCGGAACGCACCATATTGAGGCTCGTGTATTTAAGGATGTCTTTCCTCGTTTTCATACGATGAAGGGCAAGTTCGTTACCCGAAAAGCTGGGTGGGATTGTCACGGCCTTCCCGTTGAAATTGCAGTCGAGAGAGAGTTGGGATTTACAGGCAAGGGCGATATCGAAAAATTTGGTATCGCTCCATTTAACGACAAGTGTCGAGAGTCAGTCACGCGACATGTAGATGCCTTTACAACCATGACAGAGCGCATGGGCTTCTGGGTTGATTTCGATCAAGCATATTGGACTATGTCGCCGGAGTATGTGGAAAGCGTCTGGTGGTCGCTCAAGGAGATCTGGAAGAAGGGTCTTCTCGTGCAAGACCATCGCGTTGCTCCTTACTGTCCGCGATGTGGCACAGGTCTTTCAGATCACGAGTTAGCGCAAGGGTATGAAACTGTCACTGATCCTTCAGTCTTTATCCGCTTTCCCATTACCTCTGGTGAATTAGTCGATCTCAAAGCATCGCTTCTCGTATGGACGACTACTCCATGGACACTTGTTTCAAATACTGCAATCGCAGTTCACCCAGATGTTGATTATGTGGCAGCCCGAGTCACCCACGAAGAAGCCTCCGAAGTTCTCGTTGTAGCAGAGGCGCTGACCGGTAGTTTGATTGGGGATGTAGAGATTCTCAAAACCTTTAAGGGTTCATCACTTGAACGAGTGACATATTCGCGCCCATTGGACTTTGTCGAGATCCCTGACGCCCACTTTGTTGTTCTAGCAACCTATGTCACTACCGAAGATGGAACAGGTCTTGTTCATCAAGCACCTGCCTTCGGTGCCGATGACTTACAGGTATGTCGCAGCTATGGATTGCCTGTTATTAACCCAATCGCTCCTAACGGAGCATTCCTGCCAGAAGTTCCCATGGTGGGCGGTCTCTTCTTTAAAGATGCAGATAAGCCACTTGTGAAAGAACTCAAATCACGAGGCGTTCTTTACAAACATCTTCAATACGAGCATTCATACCCTCATTGCTGGCGTTGTCACACAGCGCTGATCTATTACGCACAACCATCGTGGTACATCCGCACTACATCTATCAAGGATGCTCTCATCCGCGAAAATGAAAAGACTAATTGGCATCCAGAGACCATCAAGACGGGTCGATATGGTGATTGGCTCAACAACAATATTGACTGGGCTCTTTCACGTAACAGATTCTGGGGAACTCCCCTACCTATCTGGCGCTGTGAAAATAAGCATGAGGTCTGCGTTGATTCGCTCGAAGAACTTGGCCAACTAGCCGGGGCAGATTTACTTGAGCTAGATCCACATCGTCCCTATGTTGATGACATCACCTTTGCATGTGCAGAATGTGCGAGCACGATGGTTCGAGTCCCAGAAGTTATTGACTGTTGGTTTGATTCCGGTGCGATGCCATTTGCTCAATGGGGTTACCCACATAAGGAAGGTTCCAAAGAGAAGTTTGAAGCGGCCTACCCTGCCGACTTTATCTGTGAGGCGATCGACCAAACGCGCGGCTGGTTCTACACGCTGATGACAATTGGAACCTTAGTCTTTGATGAATCCTCGTATAAGGATGTGCTCTGCCTAGGCCACATCCTTGATAAAGATGGGCGCAAGATGAGTAAGCATCTAGGAAATGTCCTAGAGCCCATTGC
>CANLFL010000064.1 GCA_947489825.1 Candidatus Nanopelagicaceae bacterium | reverse complement strand
TGTCTAATCCTACCCTGCCTCGGATTGGCGAATTTTCTCGATCATTGCGCGAGCGTGACCACGGAGTGAACTTTCGGGATCGATTCCATGCTGATGAGCAAGGGCGATGATTGAGGCTAGAGCCTGACCCACTGTCTCTTCTGATGGCGCAGATTGAAGTTGTTCTGATGCAGATGCAACATCTGTCACCGACAGATCCACCTTGTACTTCTCTGCGCGATAAATCAGTTTTTCTACAAGTGGGAGTGCGGGTTGTGCCATTGCGATTCCATCAAGACTTGAGGTGCGTCCCTTTTCCTTGGCCTTTATCGCTTCCCAGTTTTCAATCACTTCTTCCATGTCATCAACGACTAAGCCTTCAAAGACATGTGGGTGGCGGCGAATTAACTTATCTGCGATCAGCTTTGCAACATCTTCAATTGAAAATGGATCTGTTGGGTGATCTTGCGCCATACGCGAGTGGAAGTAGACCTGCAGCAGGACATCGCCGAGCTCTTCACGCATACCTTCGCGGTCACCTTCACCGAGGGCGTCAATAAATTCGTAGGACTCTTCGAGAAGATATTTAACAAGTGACTCGTGAGTTTGCTCTGCATCCCACGGACATCCGCCCGGTGAACGCAAGCGATCCATTACCTCAACGAGTCGAAATAATTCAGACATCTAAGAAATTTCCTTTAATTATTCTTGAGATGGTGTGACTGCATCACTTGCTGCAACTGCTGCAATGATCGTGCCTGTCGCAGGATCCCATGTACCGTAACGCGGACTCACTTTGATCTTAAGTTCATTGATTTTAGCGACGAAGAGTTCTTGAATTCGAGCTTGGACTTCTGCTTCTGCGACACCTGTCTGTGACAAGGCTTCACCTAATTTTTGAGTTGTCAGAAGCGCGCGAAGGTATCCATCTAGATATTCAGGGGCGATTGATGCTGAAACGAGTGCTCCAGGTAGCGCCTCTTCTCCACCCACCTGCTCAATAATTTCTGCGCGGCTTGCTGCAATCTCAGAGCTAGTGATCTGAATATCGAGCTCCTTTTCAATCTCAGAGAAAGCTAAGAGGAGAAGTCGGAAGTTGAGTTGATTGCGAAGAAGAGTCTCGCCAGTATCAAGCTGCATCTGTGATGTATCGACCTTGGCACGCTCTGCCAAAATTGAATCGACATTACCTTGCAGTTCTGCCGTAGTGATCTTGGTATCGCCGAGTGAGAGCGCTGCATCAACGTTGGAGCAACCTGTCAGTAGAAGTCCTGTTGCAACTACAAGGGCGGTCAGAATCTTCTTCACGATTTACTCTCTTTCGTCGTTAACTCTTCCAGGGCCGTGGAGACCCAGGCCAGAAGAGAAGTATCCCCCATTGTCGGCGAGAGATTGGACGGGCTCCAGCCGCTGGGTTTAACGATGGTGACCAGAACGCTATTTGTTGCGCTCTTATAGAGCGATCCTGGATATAAACGGGTGAGGCGAAGCTGACGTGATTCAGGGAGAACTAGTGGTGAGATCTTGAGGAACTTTCCGGTCGAGACAAGTTCGGTAACCCCTAACGCCTTAGCTTGTGCACGAAGGGCTGCAACTTTGAGTAGCGATTGCGCTTCTTCTGGCAGTGAACCGAAGCGATCGATGAGCTCAGCCTCGATTGCATCAACATCTGCTTGTGCGGCAACATCTGCAAGGCGACGATAGAGATCAAGTCGTAAACGTTCACCTGGAACGTATTCTGGATCAAGGTGGGCATTCACTGGCAACTCCACTTTACATTCGCGGTTCTTCTCACCGGTCTCAATAATTCCAGCTTTGTAATCGTGTACCGCTTCACCGACCATGCGCATATAAAGATCAAAACCAACATCTGCAATATGTCCTGATTGTTCGCCGCCAAGTAAATTACCTGCTCCGCGAATCTCGAGATCTTTAAGTGCTACGCGCATACCTGCACCGAGATCAGTATTTGTTGCAATAGTTTTAAGGCGATCGAGTGCGAGTTCAGAAAGTGGTTGATCGGCTGGGTATAAGAAGTATGCGTAGGCACGCTCTCTGCCACGACCTACACGGCCACGCAGCTGATGAAGTTGTGAGAGCCCAAAGTTATCGGCCCGCTCAACAATCAAAGTATTTGCATTTGCGATATCTAGCCCGCTTTCGACAATGGTGGTGCAGACAAGAACATCGAAGTCGCGATTCCAGAAACCTAAGATCACATCTTCGAGTGCGCCTTCACTCATCTGTCCGTGAGCCACACGGATACGTGCTTCAGGTACAAGCTCTTGAATCTTTGATGCTGCGCGATCAATTGATTCCACGCGATTATGTAGATAGAAAATCTGACCATCGCGCAAAAGTTCGCGGTGTATTGCGGCCCTTATCTGGGCATCGTCGGCCGGACCGACATAGGTCAAGATCGGATGACGCTCTTCAGGGGGTGTTGTAATCGTCGACATCTCACGAATACCGGTCACTGCCATCTCGAGGGTGCGCGGAATAGGTGTTGCAGACATCGCCAACACATCAACAGTTGTGCGAAGCTTTTTGAGCGATTCTTTCTGCTCGACACCAAAGCGTTGCTCTTCATCGACGACGACAAGGCCGAGATCCTTAAAGACCACATCGTTTGAAAGTAAACGGTGGGTACCAATAATTACATCGGCGCTTCCATGAAGAGTCTCCTCCAAGATCGTCTTGGTCTCTTTCGCGCTATTGAATCGTGAGAGCCCCACAACCTTGATGGGAAACCCTGCATATCGTTCGGCAAAAGTTCTTGTGTGCTGCTGAACCAAGAGCGTTGTTGGCACCAAGACGGCCACCTGTTTGCCATCTTGCACCGCCTTAAATGCTGCACGTATTGCGATCTCTGTCTTTCCATATCCCACATCTCCACAGATGATGCGATCCATCGGATAGGCGCGTTCCATATCGCGCTTGACATCTTCAATAGTGGAGAGTTGATCAGGTGTTTCGATATATGAAAATGCATCTTCGAGTTCGCGCTGCCACGGGGTATCAGGTGAGAATGCAAAGCCAGGTGCGCTGGTACGCGCTGCATATAAACGAATTAATTCACCCGCAATTGCCTTAACGGCTTTGCGCGCACGTCCCTTCGCCTTCTGCCATTCTCCGCTACCAATGCGGTGAACGGTCGGTGCTTCTCCGCCGATGTACTTGCTTACTTGCTCAAGTGTGTCGGTCGGGACAAATATGCGATCACCGGGTTGTCCACGCTTTGCCGATGCATATTCGATAACTAAATATTCTCGCGTGACGCCACCGACTGTGCGAGAGACCATCTCTATATAGCGGCCGATTCCATGTTGCTCATGAACAACAAAGTCACCAGTTTTCAATTCGAGTGGATCTACCGCTTGCTTACGCTTTGATGGCATCTTTGCGCTATCGCGGCCACTTGATTTGCTGCCAGAGAGATCGCGTTCAGTAACAAAAAGTACGGCGTTTTCATCCGATGAGAATCCGTGTGCGATTGCTGATCGGCAGAGATAGATCATGCCCTTTGTAGGGGCGGCATTGAGCGTTTCAAGTGTGTGAACCGGTAAATCTGCGCTGCGAAAGATACCGGCATAGCGCTCCATCATTCCGTGGCCAGATGTTGAAAAGATGACGCTCTTATTTTCGCTTAAGCCTTGGCGAAGTAATTCGATAGCTCGCTCGCTATCTCCACGCATGGGTTCAACAGGTGTGAAATCTAGGAATATAGCCTCTGTATCTAGATCACTTCCAAATGAATTGAGCGAACGGATGGTTAGCCCGCACGCAGAGATGACTTCATGCAGAGCGTGCCAATCCAGGTATGTCGTTGCTTCCACTGGAAGTGGTGCATCTCCACCAAGAGATGCGCTCGACCAGGCTGCTTGAAAGAACTCGTCATTGGTTAAAATCAAGTCAGCGCTGCGAGATTTTATTCGCTCATCATCAAGGAAAATTACTTCGCAGTTATTTGGCATGCGCTCTGCAATAGTCTCTAGCTCGTCGACTAGCATCGGTACTAGAGATTCCATACCATCACAGGAAATTCCGGCTGCAATCTTATTTAATATCTCAGAGGCCAATGGGAACTTCTTCTCTAACGCTGCAGCACGTTCTTGGATCTCTGGAGTCAGTATGAACTCTCGGCAAGGCAAGATTTCAATTACTTGAGTCACTGGATCTTGCGTTCGCTGATCGGCAACATCAAAGTACTTCATCTCTTCGATCTCGTCGCCAAAGAAATCAATACGTATTGGATGTATCGCTAGTGGGAAGAAGACATCTACGATTCCACCGCGCACTGCAAACTCTCCACGTTTTTCAACGAGGTCGGTGCGTGTGTAAGCGTTAAGCGTCAAATGTTCGATTAAATCGGTGAGAGAAATCTCTTGTCCGATCTCTAAAGTTCGCAGTGGAACCCGTGAGATATCTGCAATAAATCTATGAATCATCCCTCGCACAGGAGTAATAACAATGGGATTTTCCTTCTTAAGATTTGCTAACGAATTTAGCGTGGCGATACGTCTAGCAACAGTGTCACTACGAGGACTGAGTCGCTCGTGAGGAAGAGTTTCCCAGGCTGGAAATTCGAGAACATGTGAATGTAGTTCGCGAAGTTCGTGAGCTAAATCTTCTGCTCCACGCGATGAGCTAGTAATTACCAATAGCGGGCGTTCCTTTGCCCGGGCTGCAAGCAAGAACGGATACGCCGGTGAAGGAGCAATTATTTTTCTGGCGTTCTGGAGTGCATGGACTACTGATGGGTTGGTCTCGATTAATGAGATCAGTCCTCGCACAGCACACCCCCAATAGCAACTGGCCCCGCTTGGTCAAGACCAGGGGGCTACGAGCAAAGTCTACGGTGTGTGAGATGCGCCGATTGCCTGCGAGAATACGCACATGACAAATCAGGAAGAGGCTCTGCGCGCTGATGTGCGCCGCTTAGGTGATCTCCTGGGTCAAACTCTTGTCCGCCAAGAAGGCCAACAACTTCTTGATCTTGTTGAAAATGTTCGTAGCGCTGTTCGTGAAGGAAGTGGTGCAGAGGTCCTTAAAGACTTATCTGTAGAAGATTCAATACAACTCGCACGTGCATTTAGCACCTACTTTCACCTGGCAAATGTTGCCGAACAAGTAAACCGCGTCCGCGCTCTATCTGAATCTAGAGATCAGGGAAGCTCATGGATTTCACGCGCTGTAGATAAAATCGCGCAAGCGCAGAAATCGCAGACACCAGGACATCAATTTACGCAAAAAGATCTTGAACAATGGATCAGCGAACTCAGCGTGCGACCTGTCTTTACCGCGCACCCAAC
>CANLFL010000063.1 GCA_947489825.1 Candidatus Nanopelagicaceae bacterium | reverse complement strand
CTCGCTGGATCCGTCTTGGTTACACACAAAAATTTGATAAGACAAATATTCCTAATGCAGGAAATATTCTTGACACACTTGCATCTCCATCATTTGACCCAATGCGTGAGCAGACTATGACATGGCAGGGCATCATGGGTGGCTTTGGTTGGAATGTTGAAAAGAATCCAAAGGGTATTCGCACCCTCGATGATCTCTTCTCTCCTTCAAATAAAGGCAAGATCGTTGTCCTCTCTGAAATGCGCGACACCATTGGAATTATCTTGCTCGACCAGGGCGTAGATCTCACCACGGTTACTGAAGACCAATTTATGACGGCCGTTGAATACTTGGAGAAGAGAATCACTGATGGTTGGATCCGCGGAGTCAAGGGCAACGAATATGCCGAAGACCTCACCGCAGGTGATGCAACAGCAGTAATCGGTTGGTCTGGAGATATGTTTATCTTGAAGTCAGAGAATGAAGGCAAATTTGATTTCGCTATCCCAGAATCTGGCGGAACGATCTCAGGCGATAACCTAATGATTCCTTACACAGCCACGGCAGAAGCCAAGGCAAGTGCGGAAAAGCTCATCAACTGGTATTACGACCCAGCTATTGCAGCTGAAGTTGCTGCCTACGTGAACTATGTAACTCCGGTTAAGGGCGCGCAAGCTGAGATGGAGAAGATTGATCCAGATCTAGCAGCGAGTGAGTTCATCTTCCCAAGTGAGAAGATGATGGCAAACCTTTCTGTCTTCCGCTCACTTACACCAACTGAAGAAACAACGTGGACAGAGGCCTTCCAAAAGGCCGCCGGAAACTAAGTGACCGATAGCGCAAACTCTGCACGCGGTGATCTCAAACTCACACGTATTACAAAGAGTTACGGTGATTTCACTGCTGTTGATGATCTCTCTTTAACCATCCCTGAAGGTTCCTTCTTTGCGCTACTTGGACCTTCAGGGTGTGGCAAGACCACAACCCTTCGCATGATTGCCGGTCTTGAAGAACCCACCGTGGGAAGCATTCACTTGGGTGCAACAGATATCACAACAACAAAGCCTTATCAGCGCCCGATCAATACCGTTTTCCAGAATTATGCACTATTTCCGCATTTAACAATCTTCGAAAATATTGCATTCGGTCTCCGCCGACGTGGTCTCAAAGATATTGATGAAGCTGTCAATAAAGTTCTTAATCTTGTGGAACTTCCTCACCTAGCTCAACGTAAACCAACTCAATTATCTGGAGGTCAGCAGCAGCGCATCGCGCTAGCTCGCGCAATTGTTAACCGCCCAGCACTTTTACTCTTGGATGAGCCACTCGGTGCACTCGATCTGAAACTTCGTCGCCAGATGCAGATCGAACTCAAGTGGATTCAAAAGGAAGTCGGGCTCACCTTCGTCCATGTGACACACGACCAAGAAGAGGCCATGACTATGGCTGACACGATCGCTGTGATGAATGAAGGAAAGATTGAGCAGATGGGATCTCCTGCTGATCTCTATGACAATCCAGAGACAGCCTTTGTTGCAAACTTCCTTGGCCAGTCCAATCTGATTAAAGGCTCACTCGTTGGCACTGACGGAGATTCGTTGGTTGCTGACCTCTTTGGTCAGAAGATTTCACTTCCACGTACCCGTTCGCATGCGGTTGATGCATCGATCTTTGCTGGTATTCGCCCAGAGAAGTTCCGCATTTCACTTCTACAGACACCGACCTCAGGCAATATTTTAAGTGGTGGCAAGATCGAAGACGTTTCATACATCGGTGTCTCTACTCAATACCAAGTGATGATGCCGTGGGGCCAGGAACTTATGGTCTTTGAGCAGAACGATGACGGTGTTGCACCATTCCAGATTGGTGACCCAGTAAATATTTCTTGGGAGCCGGTCTTTACCTTTGCACTTCGTGGAGATGAAGATGCAGAAGCTGGTACAGAAGTAATGCCTGAAGATCTCGACGAAGAGTAGCCAAGAGCTCCTGCGATGAAGAGAATTAGTACGCCTTACCTTTTACTTCTCCCTGGTTTTGCCTTTCTCTTTACCTTCTTCATCTTGCCAATCATGAACCTGGCTCAAACTTCGACACAGACTCGGATAGAAAATGGCGATACAGGCCAATACGAGCAGACCTTGCGCTTTGCAAACTATCTCGATGCATTCATCGAAAACCGTGAGCAATTTACACGTTCCTTTGTTTATGCACTCATTGCAACTCTTCTAGCGCTACTTATTTCTTATCCATTGGCTTATGCGCTGGCATTTAAGGCAGGCAAGTTCAAAAATATTCTCTTAGTTCTAGTGATCGCACCATTTTTCACCTCATTCTTGCTCCGTACCGTGGCGTGGAAGCAGATCCTTGGTGAAGAAGGATTTGTGGTGCCTTCGCTTCGAAATATTGGAATCATTAGCGAGAGCACGACCCTTACTTCGACTTCGTTCGCAGTTATTATGGGTATGACTTATAACTTTCTCCCATTTATGACTTTGCCTTTATATGCATCGATCGATCGAATTGATCCCCGGACTCTTGAAGCATCAGGTGACCTCTACGCCAATGGTTTCACTACATTTCGCAGAGTTACCCTTCCATTATCAATGCCCGGAGTAGTTGCAGGTACTTTGCTCACATTTATTCCTGCTGCCGGCGACTATGTCAATGCACAGATTCTTGGAAGTCCAAATACCAAAATGATCGGCAACGTGATTGAATCGCGTTACTTTAGAGTCGTTGATTACCCAACCGCTGCCGCACTCTCATTTACTCTTATGGCAGCGATTCTTATTCTTGTCACACTGTACATTCGTAAAGCAGGGCCGGAGGAGTTGGTATGAGTACAAAGCAGAAAGATGCCAGTATTCCAACACTTCCAGTCGGTGCTCTCATTTCACGATGGATTGGGCGTAATCTCATCCGCATCTATATGTTCTTTGCATTTACCTATCTCTTTATTCCAGTGGCTTACACATTTGCCTTCTCTTTTAATGATTCGGGTAAATCCAATCTTGTCTGGAAGGGATTTACCTTTGATAATTGGACAAATCCGTGTGGCGCACCTCAAGTCTGTTCTGCGCTAGGAAACTCGATAAAGATCGGTCTATTGGCAACAATATTTTCAACAATCCTTGGGACAATGATCGCCTTTGCAATCGGCCGCCATGCCTTCAAAGGACGCTCGGCTTCTAATCTTCTTATCTTCTTACCTATGGCAACCCCTGAGATCGTTCTTGGCGCATCACTACTCTCGCTCTTGCTGGTGTTTCAAATTAGCCCAGGTTTCTGGCCAACAGTTATTGCCCACGTAGTCTTCTGCATGTCCTTTGTGGTTGTGACAGTCAAGGCTCGTATTGCATCCCTTGATCCGCGTTTGGAGCAGGCAGCGATGGATCTCTATGCCAATGAATTCGAAACTTTCCGCAGGGTGACACTTCCACTTGTTGCACCAGGAATCGCCGCTGCAGCACTTCTGGCATTTAGCCTCTCTTTTGATGACTTTATTATCACTAACTTTAATTCTGGCACCATGACTACATTTCCGAAGTTTGTTTATGTATCTGCAGCTCGCGGAATCCCAGCTCAGGCCAATGTGATTGGCTCTGCCATGTTCTTCCTCGCACTGGCACTGGTCATTATTGGACAAGTGGTGAGCCGTAAGCGTAAAGTTTCTTAAATGGTCAACCATGGCAATATGTACGGCCCCAGCTTTACCTTTCTCGGCATTCCTCAATGCGATCTAGATATTCCAGCTAGCTTTGCTGGCGCAGATGTTGTCATCGTTGGTGCGCCGATAGATTCAGGTACATCGCATCGCTCGGGTGCAAAGTTTGGGCCGCAGGCAATTCGTGGCGGAGATTATCTTCCTCACGATGGATCTCGCCCACATTTAGCGTTACGTACCGATGGCTTGAAAGATCTTAAGGTTGTCGATGCTGGCGATTTGATGATGCCGGGGGGAGATCTCGTCGCATCTCTTGCAGTACTGCGCGAGGCAACAGAAAAGATTTCGCGATCCGGTGCGATCCCCGTAATTTTAGGCGGAGATCACTCGATCGCCTCTGCAGATGTTGCAGGAATCGCCAATCACTTGGGGCGTGGAAAAGTTTCGATGATCCACTTCGATGCCCACGCCGATACAGGTGAAGATCAATTTGGTGCACTCGTTGGGCATGGAACTCCAATGCGCCGGCTTATCGAAGATGGATATGTACGTGGAGATCGTTTCTTGCAACTTGGGCTGCGTGGGTATTGGCCAGATCATGTGACCCTTGCGTGGATGCGTGATCAAGGAATGCGTTCCTATGAGATGACTGAAATTCATCACCGCGGATTGACTGCAGTTCTTGATGAATCATTTGTGACCCTTACAGATGGCTGCGATGGTGTATTTCTTTCAGTTGATATTGATGTTGTAGATCCCGGTATGGCACCAGGTACTGGAACACCTGAACCGGGCGGAATGACATCACGCGAACTCTTAGAAGCTGTGCGCCGTATTTGTCTCGAACTTCCCGTGGTTGGAATCGATATTGTTGAAGTTGCACCGCCGTTTGATTCAGCCGATATCACCGCGATATTGGCTAACCGAGTTGTACTAGAGGCTTTAAGTGCAATTGCAAAGCGTCGTAACGGCACCACATACTCACCAACTCAAAATATTCTGGACCGTTAATCCATGCGTGATGTAGTCATTCTCGGTTCCACCGGTTCAATCGGTGTGCAAGCACTTGAAATCATTGATGCAAACCCAGGTCAATTTCGCGTTGTGGCGCTGACTGCGGCTGGAAATAATATTGATCTTCTCGTTACCCAGGCAGTTAAATTTAAAGTAAGTGTGGTCGGAGTAACTCATAACGCCGATCAAGTTCGACACGGCCTTCCAGGAGTTCAGGTTATTGATGGACCTGATGCTTCAACTGAAGTTGCGGCGATTACCTGTGATGTAGTGCTCAATGCAATCACTGGATCGATTGGCTTGGCTCCCACTCTTGCAGCGCTCAGAGTTGGAAATAGGCTGGCTCTTGCCAATAAAGAATCACTTGTCGCAGGTGGCGACATGGTGATGGCACTTGCAAAGCCAGGCCAACTCTTGCCTGTTGATTCAGAACATAGCGCTCTTTGGCAAGCACTCAAATCTGGAGCCAAGAGTGAAGTGTCTAAGCTGATTCTCACAGCAAGTGGCGGACCATTTAGAGATCGTGATGATCTCTCAACTGTCACAATTGCAGAAGCGCTAGCTCATCCCACATGGGCGATGGGCCCGGTTGTTACAATTAACTCATCTACCTTGGTCAATAAAGGTCTTGAAATTATTGAAGCACATTATCTCTTTGATATTCCAT
>CANLFL010000062.1 GCA_947489825.1 Candidatus Nanopelagicaceae bacterium | reverse complement strand
CGCACAATCATTATCTGTGGTGCAACCGCCACAGGAAAGAGTGATCTCGCAGTTGCACTGGCTAAAGAGATCGATGCAGAGATTGTTAACGCTGACTCCATGCAGGTCTATGAAGGAATGGATATTGGTACCGCCAAGTTATCGTTAACCGAGCGTGGTGGCATCCCTCATCACCTCCTTGATGC
This sequence comes from Candidatus Nanopelagicaceae bacterium, assembly GCA_947489825.1. Next base: position 5,142 of record CANLFL010000062.1, on the reverse strand, counting down.
CTTAACTGTTCGCCAAGATTCAACGGTCGCTTGGTATCAAGAAGCCGCGCGTACCGTTATTGATCAAATCCATCAGCGGGGCAAAGACGCAATTATCGTGGGTGGCACTGGTCTCTACATTAAGGCAATCGTTGATGACTTGAATTTTCCGGATACCGATCCTGTCATTCGCTCCCGCCTGGAACTTGAAGCTATTGAGCATGGAGCCGCTGTGCTCTTTGCGCGTCTTGAAAAACTTGATCCTGCTGCCGCCCTGGCAATTGATCGCGCAAATACACGTCGTATCGTGAGAGCACTTGAAGTGATTGAAATTACTGGACAACCATTTACCGCCAACCTGCCTCGCGAAGAGAGCTCTCGCTATCCAGATGCGATTCACTTTGGTTTGAGTCAAGATCGAGAAAGTCTTGATATCCGAGTAAGTAATCGTGTTGACACAATGTGGGAAGTAGGCCTTATCGCCGAAGTTGAAAGTTTGGTTCTTACAGGGCTACGTGAAGGAGTAACTGCACAGAAGGCGCTCGGTTACGCCCAGGTTCTTGCGATGATGGATGGCCTTCTTACATCTGATCAAGCTCGCGAAGAGACAAAACGAGTCACACGTCAATACATCAGGCGCCAAGACACCTGGTTCTCTCGTGACGGTCGACTCCATTGGCTAGGTCACTACGAAAACCGCCTCGAAAAAATCCTGACACGGATAAACTCATAACGTTATGAAGACTCCAGTTATTGCCACTTACGGCCACGGTACCGAAAATGACTTTGTCATCATCTTTGATCCAAGCGAAGAGATTGTTCTGACTTCAGATCAGGTAGCAAATATCTGCAATCGTGCCAGCGGAATAGGGGCAGATGGAGTTATTCGAATTACACGTCCCGATGGCAAATGGTTTATGGATTATAGAAATGCAGATGGTTCACTTGCAGAGATGTGCGGTAATGGAATTCGTGTGATGGCTCGCTATCTTGTCGCTAATGGACACCAGGGTGAAGGACTATTTCCTATTCAGACGCGTGATGGCGCTAAGTATTTACGGGTTCCTGCCGATGGAGATATCTCTGTCAACATGGGCCAAGTAAACGATGAAGGCGATATCGTCAGCGTTGCAGTCAATGATCAGAGCTATTCTGCGCGACATATCAGTATCGGAAATCCTCACGCCGTCGCCTTCCTTGAGGATTTAGCGCAGCTCGGTTCTCTGGGGCAAGCTCCAGTTGTAACGCCACCCTCTATCTATCCAGAAGGTGTTAACGTTGAATTTGTGGAGATTCAATCTCCCGACACTCTCATCATGCGCGTGCACGAAAGAGGAAGTGGTGAGACACGTTCTTGTGGCACCGGAACATGTGCCGTTGCCCTTGCTGCAACAATTTATACGCGTGGACAATTGCCGGCGCGATGGATTATTAAGCCACCCGGCGGAACTTTGATTGTAGATATTGATGGACATTCCAATGCAACACTTACCGGACCTGCCGAGCTCATCAAGGATCATGACGTTACAAGTTATCTCACTACATGATGAGTGAGACTCCAGACCAGAGAGAATTGCGATTCGAAGAGTTATTGCGCGAAAGTGCACGTGCGGCGGCCGAATATGATGAATCAGAAGAAGAGATTGATCATGGGGCTGCACAAGAGCGTTCAGAGCGCCAGGCACTTCGTCGCGTTAAGGGATTTTCTACACAGCTTCAAGATATTTCAGAGGCGGAATACCGTGAACTCCAACTCGAGCGAGTTGTTCTTGTTGGTGTCTGGACTGAAGGATCAATGGAGAGTGCTGAAAATTCTCTTGCCGAACTTAAAGCTTTGGCAGAAACTGCCGGCTCTGAAGTTTTAGAAGGACTCATTCAGCGACGTGATAAACCAGATCCAGCGACTTATATCGGTTCAGGAAAAGTTATCGAACTCAAAGAAGTTGTTCGATCAACTGGAGCAGATACCGTCATTTGTGATGGTGAGTTATCTCCATCGCAGTTGCGACAGTTAGAAGATAAGTTAAAGGTAAAGGTTGTCGATCGCACCGCGCTCATCTTGGATATTTTCGCCCAGCATGCAAAGAGTCGGGAAGGAAAGGCTCAAGTCGAACTTGCTCAGATTGCCTATCTGCTTCCGCGATTGCGTGGATGGGGAGATTCTCTCTCACGTCAGGTTGGTGGACGAGCAGCAGGTGGTGCCGGTATCGGTGGCCGTGGACCTGGCGAAACGAAGATTGAGACAGATCGACGACGTATTCGCGACAAGATGGCAAAGTTGCGTAGAGAAATCGCAGAGATGAAAGTCTCACGCGATACCAAGCGACAAGAACGTAGACGACACAATATTCCCTCAGTAGCTATCGCTGGATACACCAACGCAGGTAAATCCTCGCTGCTGAATAAACTGACTAATGCAGGGGTTTTGGTTGAGAACGCACTCTTTGCAACTCTGGATCCAACAGTTCGAAAGACGCAGACTCCTGAGGGTCGCATCTACACACTGACAGATACCGTAGGTTTTGTTCGACATCTGCCACATCAACTCATTGATGCCTTTAAATCAACGCTAGAGGAAGTTTCCGGTGCAGATCTCATCGTCCATGTAGTCGATGGTTCGCATCCTGACCCTTCTGAACAAATACGCGCAGTCCGTGAAGTGATCAATGAAATTGGTGGGGCAGAGATACCTGAGATTATTGCTATAAATAAAGTCGATATTGCAGATCCAGAAGTTGTCATGAATCTACTGCGCACTGAAAAGAATGCATATGCTTTTTCCGTACGTACAGGTTTCGGAATTGAGGGACTCCTTCACGCAATTGAAAAATCTCTCCCTCACCCTCAGATAGAAATAAATTGTGTGATCCCTTATGATCGAGGAGATCTCGTCAGTGCCATTCACGAACATGGCGAAATCATCTCTGAGGTATATGTAGAGGCTGGCACTCATATTCACGCCAGAGTTGATGCTGGATTATCAGAAGCGATTGCAAAGGTAGTTAGCCTCGACACATCTGGGGAATAAATCCGACACGCCCGTGGTTACATTGTCTATTCCGGCCTTTATGGGCCATGATGCGCCCGTGGCGGGATCTTTCCGGCGAGCGAGAGATAAAGTTATAGAGAGCGAGGTGATGAGACCGTGGCAACCGATTACGACACACCCAGAAAAACTGATGAAGAACTGCACGAAGAATCACTTGAAGAGCTCAAGGCTCAACGCGTTGATGCGCAATCTGGCCAGATCGATGTAGATGAAGCGGAAGCTGCTGAAAATCTTGAACTTCCAGGTGCTGATCTCTCAGGAGAAGAACTCTCAGTTCGTGTAGTACCTAAGCAAGAAGATGAATTTACCTGCTCACGCTGTTTCTTGATTCACCACATAACCCAGCTCTCCAAGGGTGAAGGCGCTAAGGCTGTCTGTAAGGAATGCGCTTAAATATTTTTCAGAGCTTGGGCTAACTTCTCGCCACTCTTACTTGTAACTAACCAATACGGGGTTTGATCACGGTCGTCGGTAATCTCAATTTTCACTCCGTGAGCAGTCCAGAATCTAATCGCTAAATATGCAGCAGGATCGGCCTCGCGGGTACGCTGCAAGGACATCTGCGCAGGTGTTAACACAATTATTGCGCCGCAAAATTTCTTATCGATATGGGCCTTGCCTACACGCAGCTCGTTCTCATCTATTTCTATGACGAGCGATGAAGTGAAATAGATCAAAATAGTGCCTGCGGTTAAGAGCGCCATTACTACTGCTGCGATCGTCGTAGTCATAGCCGCCCAAATTGCTATCCCAAGAGAGAAGGCGAGAAAGTAGATAAATGCCATCAACCAGAAAGGTGGGCGGATAACCTCACGGAATTTGATTAATCTCTCACTCATAGCGATACCGTATCGGAAGATCGAGAGAGTAAAGTGCAGCCATGACAAGAGTGGCAAGTACAACACCACCAGCGGGAGCAGCTCTCCCTGAGCGACATCCCTTATCTCCTGCTGCAGGTACCCAGATACCATCTCACTTTGGACATTGTTTTGGTTGTGGCCAATTACATCCCACTGGACTGCATCTGGTAGCACGTGCTGGAACTGCTCTTGATCTCACTGCAGAATTTACTGTGACAGAAAATCATCAAGGTGCCCCAGGACTGGCACACGGCGGATTACTCTCACTCGCATTCGATGAAGCACTTGGAAAACTGATGTGGCTGATTCGTTCTCCAGCAGTGACAGCTCGGCTAGAGACTGATTTTATGAAGCCAGTTCCGATTGGAACAACACTTCACATTACAGCTCACATCACAGGTCAAGTACGTCGTAAGGTCTACACAGAAGCTGTGGGAAGACTAAATGGTCCTGATGGTGAAATTGCTGTGCGTGCAGCAGCGCTCTTTGTCATAGTACCTATGAGCCACTTTATCTCAAACGCACCTGCTGACTATCTTGAATACATCAAAAAATCTCCAGAGCTACTCGCCTTTGTTGATCCCGAATTTGAGATAAATCCATGAGCTCTGTTGAAGTACTGATCAGGCGTTTGGATCCAGATCTGCCACTTCCGCGCTATGCCAAAGGTGGAGATGCGGGAGCAGATATCGTCTCTCGCATAGATATTACGTTGGCACCGGGGGAGCGTGCGTTGGTTCCAACAGGAATAGCAATTGCGTTGCCTGACGGTTATGTCGCACTCGTTCACCCACGATCCGGACTGGCAATTAAACATGGCGTCACCATGGTGAACGCACCCGGCACAGTAGATGCCGGCTACAGAGGTGAACTACAAATCATTTTGATTAATCACGATAAGAGTGAGTCAGTTTCCTTTAAGCGTGGAGATCGCATCGCTCAGTTGGTAATTCAGAAGGTAGAACGCGCTGAATTTGTGGAGGTACGCGATCTTCCCGGTTCGGGACGCGGTACTGGCGGCTTTGGATCAACGGGACATTCATGAGCGAGATGTCTGGAGATAAAGAGAAGATCGCTTCCGCCTTCGGTGGTAAGAAGGGCCTCATTGATGCAGGTTTTCCCGCCCTAGTTTTTCTTATCTCATTTAACATCACAAAAGATCTCTGGAATTCCCTCATTGCATCAATCATTATCTCGGCCATCTTGACGATTATTCGTCTTGCGATGAAAGATACGATTCAGCACGCACTCTCT
>CANLFL010000061.1 GCA_947489825.1 Candidatus Nanopelagicaceae bacterium | reverse complement strand
GAATGCACGAGCTGCTGGCCATGATGCCGAGCAAGTTATAGATACGCTCATCAAATATTCACGTTATGCCGTCCCCCACTCAATCTTGGTCGATGTGGCAGAGACCATGTCTCGCTATGGGCGCCTTCGCCTTGAAGCAGATCCTGTTCACGGATTAATTCTTGTTACAACAGATTCTGCAGTTCTAGAAGAAGTAATCCGTGCAAAGAAAATTGCACCACTTCTTGGAGCTCGCATTGATAACGAAACGATCATCGTGCACGCCAGTCAACGCGGTGCAATCAAACAATCACTCTTACGTCTTGGTTGGCCGGCAGAAGATTTCGCAGGGTATGTCGATGGCCAGGCACATGAAATCGCACTCAAGCAAAATGGCTGGAAGATTCGCCCATACCAAGAGTTAGCTGCTGAAGGATTCTGGCATGGTGGTTCTGGTGTTGTAGTTCTTCCCTGTGGCGCCGGAAAGACAATTGTCGGTGCTGCCGCAATGGCGCATGCAAAGGCAACAACTCTAATCTTGGTAACAAATACTATTGCAGCGCGCCAGTGGCGAGATGAGTTATTGCTCCGTACAACACTTAATGAAGATGAGATCGGTGAATATTCAGGTGCGAAGAAAGAGATTCGCCCCGTCACGATCGCGACCTACCAAGTGATGACAAAGAAGAAGAATGGTGTTTATGCCCACCTTGATCTCTTTGATACTCATGACTGGGGTCTGATTATCTACGACGAAGTTCACTTACTTCCTGCGCCTATCTTTAGATTTACTGCAGATATCCAATCGCGTCGTCGCCTAGGCCTGACTGCAACTCTTGTCCGTGAAGATGGCATGGAGGGCGAAGTTTTCTCGCTGATTGGCCCTAAGCGCTTTGATGTACCGTGGAAAGAGATTGAATCACAAGGCTATATCGCACCTGCTGAATGTATTGAGGTACGCGTCAATCTTACAGAATCTGAACGGCTTCAATATGCAACCGCAGAACCTGAAGAAAAATATAGATATTGCGCGACCACCCAGACAAAGAGTGAAGTGGTACAAGAACTTGTTGCTTATCATGCAAATGAGCAGATTCTTGTCATCGGCCAATACATCACTCAATTAGATGCCCTCTCTGAGACTTTAGGTGTTCCTCTCATCAAGGGAGATACTCCAGTGAAAGAGCGTGAGCGACTCTTTGCTGCATTTCGCACAGGTGAAATCACCTGTTTAGTTGTCTCTAAAGTTGCGAACTTTTCAATTGACTTACCTGATGCGACGATTGCAATTCAAGTATCTGGCGCATTTGGTTCTCGCCAGGAAGAAGCGCAGCGCCTTGGTCGAATCTTGCGACCTAAATCAGATGGACGTAGCGCCAAGTTCTACTCTGTTGTCTCGCGCGATACAGTCGATCAAGATTTTGCAGCCAATCGTCAGCGCTTCTTAGCTGAACAGGGTTATGCCTACCGAATTATTGATGCTGACGATGTTTTTCAAGGGAAGATCTAAACCTTAAAGGATCGACCTTGTAGAAGTCGTGGTGTGTACCGTCGATATGAATTACAGGAACTTGATCGCTATAAAGTTTGATTAACTCAGCATCTTCATCAATATCAATAACTTCGATTTCAAAATTGAGTTCTTCGCGCATGGATTCAAGAACGTTTTCTGCATCATCGCAGAGATGGCATCCATGGCGGGAGTAGATAGTTATCGTTGTCATTTCTTCTTCTCAGGAAAGATGCGGGCAGCTAACTCTTCGGCCAGTAATGTGACATCACCTTTTGCTCGATGAAGAGATTCCTCCGCACTCTTTAGTACGGTTTCAACGCTTGTCTTTGTCACATTTCCCACAAATGGACCATATGTTCTTGAGAAAAGCATGTGAGCCAATGAACCAACCGCTGCCGCGAAATCTGCGCGAGCCTCATCCAGGGTTACTTCTTTTCCTGCGCCGGAGATCGTAAATTCAGTCAGCGGTGCTTTTTCACTGCGAATTCGGTCATAGATGTTCTGACCATCTAACTTCTTTGATTCCTGTGATTCCGCTGCCATGTTCACATTCTTGCAGCCTGATAGGTTATGCGCCATGCGAGCAGGCACCTTCCGAACCCCACGCTTTCGCGCAGTAGTCCCGATTCTCTTAGCCCTCCTTGCAACCCTTACGCCTTCGGCATCAGCGCAATCTCTTTATAGATATGCACCGGCAACTCAATGGGGATATACGTATGCAGGACCTGCAGCTAATTCCGCTTCAGAGGCAACACCGAAGAGTGCCAATCTTGAGAAGCAATCAACATTCGATGTTAATTATATTAATTTTCCAGATTGGGCGAAGAAAGAGCTACAACTTGCGGTAGATATTTGGGCAGCCAACTTTCAATCAAAGGTTGCGATCACAATCGATGCAACATGGACGTCATCACAATCTATTGCGGTGCTAGGAAGCGCCCGTCCAGGCGGGTACTTCGCGGGATTTTCTGGCGCTCCTGATTCAAGTCTCTGGTATCCATCAGGCCTTGCTAACGCACTTGCTGGAAAAGATTTAGATGTAAGAAATGCTGAAATGCTTATTAGCGTTAATTCAAGAGGATCATGGAACCGCAGAGGTGATGGCGCACCCACCACTCGCGAATATGATCTTAAGTCGGTATTTATTCATGAAATAGGACATGGACTTGGATTCTTATCCAATGACTCATACGACTCTTATCTTGGATTCGGTTCTATTGAACAACCGACTCCATTTGATGCCTATGCACAGACTTCAGATGGAAGACGTTTAGCTGATTTACCATCACCATCTTTAGAGCTAGGTAAAGCACTTCGGTCGAGCCTTGTCTGGTCCGGCGCACAAGGCATTACTGCCAATGGTGGCGTGAAACCAATTCTCTACACACCAAGCACATATGAAGATGGATCTTCCGTAAGTCACTTAGATGAGAAAACGTATGTAGATAACGCACTCGATCGAGTGATGACTCCAAATCTTGAAGCAGGTGAAGTCTTTCTTGGTCCTGGACCACTTCTCTTGGCGATGATGGCAGATATGCGCGCAAAACCTCCTGTAGGTATCGCAGCAGAATTACCTACATCTGTACGTAATGCAGAAGCTGTAATTGCAGATAGCGCAGCTATTGTGAAGTGGGATCCTCCAACTAATTTACGTACCTCTCAAGTCACTGCCTACACTGTAAAAAATCTTAAAACTGGCGGTGAGAAAAGTAGTACAACAAGCCCAGTTGTTATGGGTGGACTCAAAAATGGAACTGCCTATACCTTCTCTATTACCGCCAACAACTCACTTGGATCATCAACTGCCATTGTGACTGAGCCGGTATCGCCACAGGCGGCTTGGAAGTCAACAATTATCGATCCCAATGTTGAGCCGGCACATATTTCAACAGCTACTTGGAACAAAAAGCCAGTCATTGTCTACTCCAATGGAGTGAGCGGCGTTCTCAAGATGTCCATCTGGAATGGTCTGACCTGGCGCAAAACAACAATCGATGGCGCAGGTGGCACAAACCGCACACCACATGGAATCACTAGCCCCATCTCACTCTGTCTCAGCGGAACAGGAACAACACAAAAATTACATATTTTTTACGCAGATGGAGTTGATAAAGACCTTCGCCATGCAGTTTATGATGGCAAGAATGTTGCCGTTGAAATCGTCGACGGTAATGGCCCTGAAATTAATAAGTATGAAGATCTAAATCGCGTGCGCACTGCTAGTGATGTCAGTGTCTCAAATGCATGTGTTGTCACTCCAGCAGGAATTCAAGTTTTCTACCGCGATGAGTCTCAAGGAGTCTTGTTAGGTGCTTACAAATTAAATACAAGTAGCAAGTGGATTTATGAGCAGCTCGATGGCGATCGCAAGACCGATGGAAGAACAACAGGCGATGTTGCATTTCACTTAGCTGCTGGCTTCGATGGAAAGAAAACCTACGTTCTCTATGATTCTGTCTTGGTGATCAACCAGAAGAAAGAGGCGACATCCGGTGCAATTCGTGTATCCACTCGCACAGATATCGACCCAGCTAAGTGGGAGTATCGAACGCTAGAGGAATCTTCAGATCCACTGGCAATGACAGGTTATGACGTTGCACTCTCTGTTACTACTAAGGGCGCATTTGCTATGTGGCTCACTGCATCTTCGGTGACGATTCCAAAGCCGAACCAACTGCGCACAGCAGTAATCACGACAACGTTAAATGTGAATAGTTTCGATACCTCAAAGTTTGGAACTCCCAATCGTTGGATCCGAACAAATGGCACCATGGCGCTCTTTAATTGTGAGGATCGCCTCTGTTCAATTGATTTTGCCAGCAGAAAAATCTCACTCATTACGCGCGGCACTGTTGCGAATGGGGTGAGCGGCAAATGGTTAACCGTTGATGGCAAGAGCGTTGTGGTTGCCCACATTGATGGCAACCTTGCATTTGCAAGACCTTAGCCTTTAAAAATCCCAGTCTGACTCACAACTATCAAACCTACTGAGGGAATATGCGCCATCGCCGTTGCACTCTTTACTTGTGATGATTTGAGCGCTTGGGTAATCACGCCTTTGCTATCGAATCGAATAACAATCGGTGTTGCCGTACTTGGTTTCCACCCAGTCACACCAGGAATCGACGACGTCGAATTAAAGAGTGCGTAATGATTTCCATTCGCTGCAACGGCCGCTAATTGAGCACCTTGGGATGGAAGTCGTAGCGTCCACGTAGGCGCAAAACTTGAATTGAATTTGGTAAATGCACTTTCGTTCTTTCCGCTTACTTTGACATCGCCCACAATAAAATAAGATGACGTTGCGTTCTGCCAAGATCGTGTTGCCCGATTAGCTGAACTTCGCACAACTGTGATAAGTGCACCGACCTTATTTACCTTTGCCAAGATTCCATCGCGAACTCCGACGAGTTTCTTACCACCTATAGTCTCACTGCTTGCGCCATAGATCTGTGCGCTGCCATCGGGGTTGCGAATAATGGAAGCAAATGAACTCTTTTCGGTTCCAATAACATTCGCTGTTGAAAATTTTCCACTTAGAGTTGAAGTAATGAGAACTGTCCCAGCGCCACGATCTCCGATAATTGAGATTCCGCTACTGGAGTAAGAAATTGCCGTTATCAATAGTGGCGCTGTTGCACTTTCGGAGTAAGTACCAATCAGAGCACCAGCAGAAGATACCTTCCACAAGGTGAGACTATTTAATTCACTTCGTAGCGCCGGAACCTGTTCAACGACGACCCCATCAACATTGACTGGGTCGCTCGTTGCGCTCTGACTCTCAACAACTTCGACCGCTGAAGTAAGCCCAGCTAGCCAAATATTGCCCTCTTTATCCGATGCAGCTGCCATCGCGATCTGGTCTGATGCGCCCTCT
>CANLFL010000060.1 GCA_947489825.1 Candidatus Nanopelagicaceae bacterium | reverse complement strand
TCTAGTCCCGAACCTTCGATATCAAGGAGTCCCCAATGCCTACAGGCCGCGTTAAATGGTTTAGCCTCGAAAAAGGTTTTGGTTTTATCTCATCCGATGAGGGCGAAGATGTTTATTTAGCTGCAACAGCTCTGCCTGAAGGCGTACCAACAGTAAAGCCAGGAACAAAGCTTGAGTTCTCTGTGATTGATTCACGTAAGGGACCACAAGCAATGTCTGTGCATATTGTTGATGCACCTGTCTCACTGGCTGAGAATTCTCGTGTTAATAACGATGATCTTGCTGCGATGATTGAAGACACAATTAAGATTTTGGATAAAGTCGGTAACGGTCTACGTCAGGGTCGTCATCCATCTGGTGCCGAAGCTGAACGTCTTGGTCGCGTGCTTCGCGGTATTGCTGGACAGCTCGAAGCTTAAATTCCGCTTCGTCGATCTCGTCTGATTGAGTATCGAATTCCAGTTGCGCCTAACAATGCACCGACTACGCATGTCCATACATACTTGGAATCATAATCAAGGGTGACTGCAACCATTCCGGCAATCAACCAGCCGATTGTGCCTATCGCGATGAGAATGACAACAGATTTTATCGGCGATTTTTCTGACATAGGTCTATAGTAATGGGAATGCGCGTGGATGAGAACGGTAACTGGCGTTCTTTCCGTCATCGTAATTACCGAATCCTCTTTCCCGCAAACGCCCTATCCAATATTGGTTCATGGGCCCAGCGCATTGCTCAAGATTGGCTCGTCCTTGAACTCACAGATAACAACGGTTATTACCTAGGTCTTGTTACTGCAATTCAATTTGCGCCGTTCCTCTTCTTCACTTTGCACGGCGGCTTACTTGCCGACCGAGTCAATAAACGTATCGCTCTTGTTGTCACAAATATATTTGGTGGACTCTCAGCACTAGTACTTGGACTCTTGGTAATTTATGGGGATGTGCAGCTGTGGCATATCTTTGCATGCGCTGCCGTGCTTGGAATCTCTGGCGCGATTGATGGACCAATTAGACAATCATTTACATCTGAAATCGTTGGTCACTCTGATTTAGCAAATGCGGTGAGCCTGAATTCGGCGAATTTCAATGCCGGGCGATTGATTGGTCCTGCAATCTCAGGCTTTCTCATTGCTCACTTTGGCACTGGACCTTCATTTATTATCAACGCAGCAAGCTATATCGCAGTCAATATTGCACTCTTATCGATGCGCGAATCAGAGTTCTTTATACCTGAGAGCAAGAAGACGCTCGGCACGATCCGAGAAGGCTTTGCATATGTGAAGGCGCGGCCAGATCTTTACGTTGTGATGATTGCAGTCTTCTTTGCCGCCACCTTTGGCCTTAACTTTCAGATCTTCAATGCGCTGATGGCACGCGGTGAATTTAATAAAGGTCCAGCATCCTTTGGGTTGCTAGGAACATTTATAGCAGTGGGATCCTTAAGTGGTGCGCTACTGAGCGCCCGCCTTGAAAAGCAACGCAGTACGATGTTTGTGATTCGAATGGGCGCGGTCTTCTCCCTTGTAGTGATGGCACTTTCTGTGATGCCCACCTATACCGTCTACGCAATCTGGCTTCCCATCTGTGGATTTACCGCACTGACTATGTTGATCACTGCTAACTCATTGATGCAGATGCATTCTGATCCCGCTATCCGCGGACGTATAACTGGAATCTATATGTTGGTCTTTATGGGTGGAACACCCTTTGGATCCATGGCAATTGGCTACCTTGTAGAAATTATTGGTGTGCGCGAGACCGTTGCACTCTGCGGTGGAATTTCACTGATTGGAATGTTAGCCATCTGGTTCTATTACAAAGATAAGGTCGGAGTACCAACTGATATTACTGTAGAGGGTGTATTACCGGCCAACTACGAAGATCCACGCTAACAAAATCACAAGCGTTACAAGCGAGATAATTCGTCGGGATTTATAGCTCACTCTTCAAATTCCCTCGGCCTCGTGAACATTTTTCTGTGAAACGTGTGTCGGGATTGCAAGAACAACAACGAATGCGATCGCAATAAGGACAGGAACCATAATGTAGGCGCGAGATATACCGAATTGGTCGTCAAGTAGCCCCAGAGCAAATGGTGCAAGTGCGATCGCGATACCTGCAGCAAGTGAACTTAAGCCAATTGCTTGATCAGGTCTGTTGTCGCTGAGATCAATCAGGCGAAGCGATGCCAAGGCAAACTGCGTGGAGAGGCCTACGCCAATAAGGAATAGCCCAACCATGCTCACTGCGAAGATGTGAGAGAACCAGAAGATTGCAAAGCCAATGAATTGAATGGTGATCACAGTGAGAAGTTGTTGGTCCAGCTTAAGCGTGTAGAAAATTTGACCCATATACCAACGACCAAGTGCCATACCGATTCCGTATGCAAGTATGACAGTTGTTGCAACCGCTGCGGTTCCGCCGACACGATCTTTAAAGAGGGAAGCGGCCCAGAACGCGGTGGCGAATTCGCTTCCGATACATGCAATGAAACCAACCCAGGAAACCCAGAACTTCCATGACATCTTTCCGGTTTGGCGTGCACCATCGTCAAAGACATGATCAACATAGTTCTTATCGCGAAGGAAGAGATAGATAAAGAGTGACAACGGAACTATAAGAAATAGTCCAAGACGCCACTTATCTGGATAGTTAGTTGCAATAGTTCCAATAAGTAACGTTCCTGCAATAAATCCAACCGATGCCACAGCATTTGCTTGGGAGATTGTCAGCGCTGCCTTATCTCCTGCGTGGTGGTTGAGCATTGTCAGGCCGTTGTTAACAACAGCTGATGTTCCAAATCCAGCAATCATGATTGAAAGTAGAGTTGTTGGATATGTTGGAAAGAGAATAAATGCACTCAGGCCAAAACAGAAAAGTGCTAAACCAAGCCAAGAGAGTTTTACCCGACCGTATTTGTGAGCAAGACGTGAGTTGAGTGAACCGGCGATGATTGCAGCGATGCCAAGGGCTGTTCCATGCAGACCAGCTTGGGCACCCGTTGTTCCTTGATCTTCACGTAGTAAGCCCTGCGATGGCCCAAAACCACCAAGAAACATATTGATGGCAACGGTCTGAAAAGCTACCTGCCAGAAGAATCGATCTCGTACAACGTTACGTGGCATTACTTAGAGCGCTGCAACTACGTAGTCAATGCATTCTGTGAGCGCATGGACATCGCTTGGATCAACAGCCGGGAACATAGCTACACGCAGCTGATTCTTACCAAGCTTGCGATATGGCTCTGTATCCACAATTCCATTAGCGCGAAGTGCTGCAGCAACCTTTGTCGCATCGATTGAATCATCGAAGTTGATTGTGCCGACAACGTTAGAGCGATGTGCTGGATCGACAACAAATGGAGTTGTGTAAGAAGTCTTTTCAGCCCAGCCATAAAGTATTGATGCTGACTCTGCGCTGCGGCCTGTTGCAAACTTCAATCCACCATTGCTATTCATCCATTCAACTTGCTCAGCCAAGAGCATCAAAGTCAGAAGTGCTGGAGTGTTATAGGTCTGCTCAAGGCGTGAGTTTTCAATTGCGATTCCAAGATCGAAAAATGCTGGAATCCAGCGACCTGAAGCTTTGATCTTCTCTGCGCGCTCGATTGCAGCAGGGCTCATCAGAGATAGCCAGAGACCGCCATCGGATGCGAAAGATTTCTGAGGAGCGAAGTAGTAGGTATCAAATTCTTTTGCATCAACGTGTAATCCACCAGCAGCACTTGTTGCATCAACAAGTACGAGTGCGCCATCTGTTCCTGCAGGACGCCTGATCGGCATTGCAACGCCGGTGCTTGTCTCGTTATGAGTCAGTGCGTAAACATCTACGCCAGCTTCTGCCACAGATACAGGATGTGAGCCGGGCTCAGATTTAATGACAGTTGGCTCATCAAGGAAGGGAGCTTCTTTTGCTGCGCTTGCAAACTTTGATGAGAATTCACCGAAAACCAAGTGCTGGGACTTCTTTTCAATCAATCCACTTGTCGCAATATCCCAAAACGCAGTCGATCCACCGTTACCAAGGATGACTTCATATCCTTCTGGCAGATTAAAGAGTGAGCTCACACCTTCACGTACGCGGTGAACAACATGCTTCACTGGCTTTTGGCGATGTGATGTTCCGATAATTGCTGCGCCACTTGCAAGCACTGATGAAAGTGCTTCTGGGCGAATCTTTGATGGTCCGCAACCGAATCGGCCATCGCGTGGTTTGAGGTTATCTGGGATTACTATCTCTGCGATCATGGGCCAAGACTACGGGTAGTAGCGAGTGAGAACGAACTCGGATCCGGTGCTCGGCCTCTCATAACGGAGCCGATCATGCAGTCGTGAATAGCGCCCCTGCCAGAATTCAATACTCAAGGGGACGATGCGATAGCCGCCCCAATGTGGAGGGCGTGGAACGGACGTTCCTTCTGGCCACTTCTCACTTGCTCCAGCAAATCGACTCTCTAACTCCGCACGCGATTCCAAAGGTTGAGATTGCGCACTCGCCCAGGCACCGATCTGGCTAGACCATGGACGGGTAGAGAAATATTCTTCAGATTCAGATTCGGAAATTTTAGAAATTACTCCGGCGATACTTACTTGCCGCTCCATGGCATACCAAGGAAATAAGACGCTGACGCGATCATGCATCTCTATTGCATGCGCCTTGCGCGATTGATAATTACTAAAGAAGGTAAAGCCACCTTCGGAGATATCTTTAAGTAAGACAGTGCGCGTTGTAATCTCTTCATCGGCGCCAAGAGTTGAAAGCACCATCGCATTGGCTTCGACGATATATTCATTAGTGGCAGCCTCTGCCAGCCAGGTTGAAAAAGCGGCAAATGGATCTGCCGGAAGGTTTTCCATCCCAACATCGCCATAAGAGCGACGCATCGCACGGATGGCATCGCGGGTCAGGCTCTGGTTGGGCTTCTCGCTCATGTCTGTATCTAACGTCACTTTCGCCCTCGCGTCATCTTGGATTAGGGGTGGTCGCGCGCACCCTGCTTTCGGGTGCAGAATTGGTTCCATAAGCCAATGCGCCGGCCACCGGCGCCAGACTGGAGCTACACCGTGTCAGATGATTTCAAGCCCGGACTCGAAGGCGTTATTGCATTTGAATCAGAGATTGCTGAACCCGATAAAGAAGGTAGCGCGCTGCGTTATCGCGGTGTAGATATTGATGATCTCGTTGGTCGAGTTTCATTCGGAAACGTGTGGGGACTTCTTGTTGATGATCAATTTAATCCAGGACTTCCCAACGCTGAGCCATTTCCACTTCCAGTTCACTCAGGTGATGTTCGCGTAGATGTGCAATCTGCGATTGCGATGCTCGCACCAGCATGGGGCTTTAAACCAACGCTAGATATTTCAGATGAAGAGATTCGCAGCAACCTGGCACGTACATCTGTGATGGTGCTTTCTTACTTGGCACAAGCAGCTC
>CANLFL010000059.1 GCA_947489825.1 Candidatus Nanopelagicaceae bacterium | reverse complement strand
TTCGCGAAGTACGTGAGCGTCCAGCTCGCGCAGAGCGCGCAGAACGTGCAGAACGTGCAGAACGAGGAACTCGTAACCGTCGTGAGCGCGATCGTGAGCGCGATCGTGACCGTGGAGATTCACGCGGAGATTACCGCGAGCCATACCGCCGCCGCGGAACAGTAATCACAGATGGTGAATTCTTAGCTCGCCGCGAAAATGTTGATCGCGAAATGGTTGTTCGCCAAATTGGAGATCGCATCCAGATCGGTGTTATCGAAGATAAGGTCATGGTTGAGCATTATGTGAACCGCAATGCCAACGTTTCTTATGTTGGAAACGTCTACTTGGGGCGTGTTCAGAATGTTCTTCCTTCAATGGAGGCAGCATTCGTAGATATTGGTAAAGGACGTAACGCAGTTCTCTATGCCGGTGAAGTGAATTGGGATGCTGCAGGAATTTCTGAATCATCACCACGCAAAATTGAAATGGTCTTAAAGACTGGCCAGCCAGTACTTGTGCAGGTAACTAAAGATCCAATCGGGCAAAAAGGTGCACGTCTTACCTCTCAAATTTCACTTCCAGGACGCTACGTTGTCTACGTTCCTGGTGGCGGCATGAGCGGAATCTCAAAGCGTCTGCCTGAAGCTGAGCGAACACGTTTGAAGGCAATCCTAAGGAACCTCATCCCTGAAGAAGCTGGCGTCATCGTGCGTACAGCAGCTGAAGGAGTTTCAGAGGAAGAGCTCACCAATGATGTCGCGCGACTCAAGGCGCAATGGGATGATATTTATGCCAAGTCGGAGAATCCAAACTTCCACGCACCAGCTGTCTTGCTCTCAGAGCCTGATTTAGCGGTACGCGTTATTCGCGATATCTTCAATGAAGATTTCCGTACACTGATCATTCAAGGTGAAGAGGCTTACGCTGAGATCAACGAGTATCTCGGCTCAATTGCACCTGAACTTGTTACCAAAATTGAAAGGTACACAGGTACCGGTGATCTCTTTGCCGACTACCGTGTTGAAGAGCAGCTCGCTAAGGCATTTGATCGCAAGGTCTATCTACCATCAGGTGGTTCGCTGGTTATTGATCGCACCGAAGCAATGATTGTGATCGATGTAAACACAGGTAAATTTATCGGTAAGGGTGGAAACCTCGAAGAGACGGTTACTAAAAATAACCTCGAAGCGGCCGAAGAGATTGCACGTCAACTTCGTCTTCGTGACTTAGGTGGAATTATCGTTATCGACTTCATCGATATGGTTCTTGAATCTAACCGCGAAGCAGTGTTGCGCCGCCTCATTGAGAGTCTTGGTCGCGATCGCACCAAGCACCAAGTCGCAGAAGTTACTTCCCTTGGACTGGTTCAGATGACGCGCAAGCGTGTGGGACAAGGATTGATCGAAGCGTTCTCCACTACATGTGATGCGTGTTCTGGACGCGGAATTCATATTCATATGGATCCTGTAAAGATTAAAGCTCCAACACCTCAGGTCAACTCACAAACTGCTCATCATCCAGATGTTGAAGAAGAGTCGGCTACAGAACACGAGTTCCGCGAAGTCCTCAACGATGAGGCTCTCACCGAGAGCGAAAGTGATGCCGGATCAGCCCCCAAGGCTCGTCGCCGTCGCAGAGCTGCCTCATCTGGGGTCATCACACCTGGAGCATAAAAGCCCGATTTGACCGCCGATTTGACCCTAGACGTACGAACTCCGTACCCTAGACCCCTGCCCGAAGCGAGCTTTTAGCCCGCAGCAAGGCTTAACTGAACTGGAGTAATAACGTGTACGCAATCGTGAAGGCTGGCGGACGCCAGGAGAAGGTAACTGTTGGCGAGACCATCACAGTCGATCGCATCGACTCTGCTGCGGGATCAACCGTTTCTTTCCCAGCTGTTCTCGTCGTTGACGGTACAACCGTTACTGCAGATCCAAAGGCGCTCGCATCTGTAAAGGTGACTGGCGAAATCATCGACGAAGTGAAGGGTCCAAAGATCGACATCCTTCGTTACATGAACAAGACCGGTTACCGCCGCCGTCAAGGTTTTCGTGCACAACACACTCGAGTCAAGATCACCGCGATCAGCGGCGTTAAGTAAAAGGGGCGCAACAAATGGCAAGTAAGAAAGGTGTCTCCTCGACACGAAACGGTCGCGATTCCAATCCACAGTACCTTGGCATCAAGCGCTTTGGTGGACAAGAAGTTAACGCAGGCGAGATCTTGGTCCGTCAGCGCGGTACACACTTTCACCCAGGTAAGAACGTAGGACGCGGTAAGGACGACACACTCTTTGCACTTGCTGCAGGAGCTGTTGAATTCGGTCGCGCTCGCGGTCGTCGCGTAGTGAATGTAGTTCCGGTAGCGTAAAAAGGTTTCTCTTAAAAGAGCGGGCCGCATTTATGCGTGTCCGCTTTTTTATTGCTTAGAAAAGTCTCAAAATAAAGTTTTAATAACCGAAAGGAAAGGGGAGAGGCGATGACAACATTTGTGGATCGTGTAACCCTTTTCGCAACAGCCGGAAATGGTGGAGACGGCTGCGTCTCGGTCAAGCGTGAAAAATTTAAACCACTGGGTGGTCCAGATGGCGGCAATGGTGGTCGCGGTGGCGATATCATTCTCGTTGTTGATTCAAGTGTCACAACGCTTTTAGATTTTCATCATTCACCACACCGCAAAGCAACCTCGGGTCATCAAGGTTACGGCGATCGTAAAGATGGTCATTACGGTGAAGACCTCATCTTGTCTGTACCAAACGGAACTGTCATCTACGACAAAGAGGGAAACCTTCTTGCAGATTTAGTTGGAATCGGTACAACATTTATGGCCGCTCAAGGTGGCCATGGCGGACTTGGAAATTTAGCGCTCTCTTCATCTAAGCGTCGTGCACCAGGATTTGCTCTCCTTGGTGAACCAGGCGAAGCACGCACGCTTTCACTCGAACTTAAGTCAGTTGCCGATATCGCTCTCGTTGGCTTTCCAAGTGCAGGAAAATCTTCTCTTATTGCAGCAATCTCTGCAGCACGTCCAAAGATTGCTGATTATCCATTTACTACTTTGGTACCAAACCTTGGCGTTGTTCAAGCTGGTGAGACTAGATTTACTGTTGCAGATGTTCCAGGACTTATTCCAGGTGCATCACAAGGAAAGGGCCTCGGCCTTGAATTTTTGCGCCATGTCGAACGTTGTGTGGCACTCGTTCATGTTCTCGATTGCGGAACACTTGAGACAGATCGAAATCCAGTCATTGACCTTGAAATTATTGAAGAAGAACTTGCACTCTATGGTGGTCTTGAAGATCGCGTACGCATTGTTGCTCTCAACAAGATCGATCTTCCTGATGGTTCTGCAATGGCAGATATGGTCGAACAGACACTTCGCGATAAGGGTTATGACGTCTATAAAGTTTCAGCAGCAAGCCGTGAAGGACTGCAAGAGTTAACGTATGCAATGGGCCGCCTAGTACATAAAGCTCGTGCCGAAGCTGCAACTGAAGAGCGCACACGAATTATTTTGCGCCCTACACCTGTAGATGATTCAGGCTTTAGCGTGCAGGCAAATGCCGATGGCTCCTTTACCGTTCGCGGCAAGAAGGTGGAACGCTGGGTTCGCCAAACTAACTTTAAGAATGCAGAAGCAATTGGATATCTTGCAGATCGCCTGGCACAACTTGGCGTCGAGAAAGATCTCTACAAAAAGGGTGCAGTTGCAGGAAGTGAAGTACGAATCGGTGACGGCGATAACGAAATCATTTTCGATTGGGAGCCAACTATTGAAGCCGGAGCTGAACAGCTCGCGGGTCACCTTCATCGTCGTGGAGAAGACTCACGCCTAGAATCAACATGGGTTGTGACAGAGCGCGAGATCGACATACTCAGTGATGACGAGATCGCAAAGCAGTGGGAGTACAACGTAGAAGATCCGCATTCTCCACAGGTTATTCAGGTTATTAATGGCAAAGAGATCAAGGAAAGCGACGGAAAGGGGTAGCCACATGGATCGCAACGCTGTCACATCTGCAAAGCGCATTGTTATCAAGATTGGTTCTTCATCGCTGACTGGAACTGCTGGATCCCAACTCGATTCTGTATCCGTTGAAAAAATCGTAACTGTTATTGCTGCCCTCAAAGCACGTGGAGCTGAAGTCGCACTTGTTTCATCTGGTGCTATCGCTGCGGGTTTGGCACCACTCAAACTCACCACTCGACCAAAAGATTTGCCAACTCAGCAGGCTGCAGCATCCGTTGGACAGGGTTTATTGATCGCTCGATATAACGAAGCTTTTACTTCTCATTCAATTTTGTCTTCTCAGGTATTGCTGACAACTGAAGATATTGTGCGACGCTCGCATTATCAGAATGCCCACCAAACTTTGGCAAAACTTCTCTCACTCGGCGTCGTGCCGATCATTAATGAAAATGACACCGTAGGAACTCAAGAGATTCGCTTTGGTGATAACGACCGCTTAGCAGCACTAGTTGCTCTTTTGATTGGTGCAGACCTCCTTGTACTAGTTTCAGATATCGATGCTTTATATGATGCTCCTCCTACACAGGCTGGTGCATCTGCAATCCATGAAGTGATTGCAATGGCAGATATTGAATCAATTGCACTGGGAGGTGCGGGTTCAGCTGGAGTCGGTAGTGGGGGAATGGTTACCAAAGTCGAGGCTGCGCGAATTTCAACAAGTGCCGGTATCCCAATGTTGTTGACATCTCTTGCACAATCTGCCGAAGCACTTTCTGGAAGCAAAGTTGGCACGTTTTTTCATTCACAAGGTGGACGCACAACATCTCGTCTGCTCTGGCTTGCTCATGCGTCAACTCCACAAGGTCGCTTAGTTTTAGATGATGGAGCAGTCAAAGCAATCCGTGAACGCGGTGTTTCGTTACTTCCAGCTGGTGTGACTAGCGTGAGCGGTGAATTTATCTCAGGAGATACCGTCGAACTCGTTTCACAAAGTGGCGAAGTAATCGCACGAGGACTAGTCGCCTTTGATTCAACAGAGATTCCACAAATGCTGGGCCGATCGACTAAAGAATTAGCAGCTTCGCTTGGGGCAGAGTATGAGCGGGAACTCGTTCATAGAGATGATCTAGTTCTCCTCTGAATCTCTGTGCACACACAATGATGAGATCGGACGCTAGGCTTATTCCTATGGATGCACGAGAAATTGTCGAAGGGCTAGCGCTGACAGCACGCGTGGCTGCTCGTACATTGGTCGCCACAACTGGCGAAGAACGTCGTCAGGCACTTCTTGCAATCGCAGATGAAATTGCTGCTCGCACGGACGAAATTATTGCCGCAAATAGCCGTGACATTGAGCGAGCCAAATCAGATTCAATGCGCCCTCAGATGCAGGATCGACTTTTGCTTACACGGGAGAGAATCGCGGGAATTGCTGCCGGTGCTAGACAAGTTGCAGCACTTGAAGATCCACTCGGTCGCATCTTAAAGAAATCAACTCTTCCCAACGGCCTCGAGCTCGAACAGATGAGCGTTCCATTTGGAGTCATCGGAATGGTTTATGAAGCTCGGCCAAATGTCACTGTTGATGCTGCCGTCATTCTATTAATGTCTGGAAATGCAGCGCTTCTTCGCGGCTCAGCTTCAGCCGAAGCGAGCAATA
>CANLFL010000058.1 GCA_947489825.1 Candidatus Nanopelagicaceae bacterium | reverse complement strand
TGATCAGCCCTGAGGCGGTATGCATTTGGGTGACAAACTCATTCATCCCCGCCAATTGCTCAGGTGATGCTTTGATCACTAGGTCGATACCCTCACCGATCACATTGAGCTCGGAGTCGGTGACAAGGACTGCGATCTCAACGAGAACATCTTTTTCGAGGGAAAGCCCCGTCATCTCGCAATCGATCCAGATCAGATGGGGGAGTTCTGTGGCCATATCGCGCAGTTTAGGGGGTTAGCGCTCATGAGCGTGAATTCAGGATGAGTTCACCTTCTGTTCACCTTGTAGCCTCGCTTACTCTGCGGACTAGCGACAAGATTCCCGCGTGAGCAACACTCTTATTCCAGCCCCACGCGAGCTCGTTACCAAGCCTCGCAAATCAGACCAACTCTTTCGAGTCATCGTTACGAGTGGAGGTTTGTCATCACTCATTATTCTAGGATTGATTCTCTCCTTCCTTACATTTAGAGGATATGAAGTATTGCGTCTAGAGGGCTTTGGACTACTCACAAGTTCGGATTGGTCTGTTGTCGAAGATGAAACAGGAAATGTTGTTGAACAAAACTATGGACTAGCTGCCATGTTGGTTGGAACGATTATGTCGGCAACCATTGCTGTATTTGTTGGTGTTCCGATCGCAGTTCTAACCGCTCTCTTCCTTGAATTTTACGCAGGACGCAAAATCAGATCCATTCTCATCTCAGTAATCGATTTAATGGCAGCCTTCCCATCAATCCTCTTTGGCCTTTGGGGATTCTTGGTGATGATGCCGAGTGTGGAGTACTGGGCGAAGTTGCTCAATAAATATTTGGGATGGATTCCAATCTTTGATGTACCAGCACCAGTTTTCACACGATCACCATTTATCGCTGGCATGGTGTTGGCAATCATGATCATTCCGATCTGTACATCAATTTCCCGCGAAGTATTCTCTCAAACTCCACTTGATCGCATTCAAGCTGCATACGCACTTGGTGCCACAAAATTGGCGATGATCCGTGCCGTTGTGATTCCTTTTGGACGCGGAGGCGTAGTTGGTGGGGCGATGCTCGGGCTTGGTAGAGCCATGGGTGAGACGGTTGCTGTTTATTCAGTTCTCAACATTGTTTACCAAGTGAACTGGCAGATGCTCTTCGGAGCTGGTGGAAACATCGCATCCTTAATTCTTCTCAAAATCGGCGAGGCCGATCGCGAAGAGACAAATGCGCTGATGGCGGCCGGGCTAGTGCTCTTTATCCTCACACTTATCGTCAACTTTATCGCTAACTTTTTAGTTAATCGCTTAGGAAAGACGGGGCGCTAAATGACAGTCGCAGACCAAGTCAAGCCAGGAATGCCATGGCTTCCAACTAAAAAAGAGAAAAGTCAGAAGTTCGTTAGCTTTTTACTCGCCTTAATTGCATCCGTTGTGCTTCTCTTTGTGACTGGCCTCAACGGAAAATTGGGATGGGTTTTTGCATTCTTCATTTCATACGTTTCAATATCTTTCATCACTGAATACCGCAAGGCTGGAATACCAGCCGCTCAAGACTCTCTACTCACCAGCATCTCTCGCTTTGCAATTTTTCTAGCAGTAATTCCAATCGTGAGCATCGTGGCCACCGTGGTCTCAAAAGGTTGGCGCGGCCTTCACTGGGGATTGTTTACTCAAGATATGTCTCAAGCAACTGTCAACTCTCCAATAACAGAGGGTGGAATGCTCGCTGCAATCGTTGGCACACTCATCATGGTCGGACTTGCTTTGATTTTTACCTTGCCTATCTCAATTCTCACAGCACTCTATTTAACCGAGATCAACGGAAAATTTGCCGGGATAATTCGCTTCTTAGTCCAAGCTATGTCTGGTGTCCCATCAATCGTGGCAGGACTGTTTATTCTCTCGAGTATTGTTTATCCAATTACGCAGTCGTATTCAGGACTTATGGGCGCACTGGCACTTTCAATTTTAATGATTCCAACAGTGGCGCGTACCGCAGAAGAAGTGCTTCTCTTGATTCCCAGCGACCTTCGCGAAGCGGGATTAGCTCTCGGCGCAACACAGTGGCGAACAGTTGCAATGGTTGTTGTTCCTGCAGTCAAGAGTGGGCTCGTAACGGCGATCATTTTGGGCGTGGCCCGCGTAGTGGGCGAGACTGCGCCAATTATCCTCGTGACCGGTGGCGGAGACGCGACGAACTTAAATCCAGTCTCAGGGCCTATGGGCTCTATTCCATTTTATGTGTGGAAATCCTTCCTTCTCGGTGGCACCGAAGAATCAAGCCAACGCACTTGGGCAGGGCTTTTGATTTTACTAATCTGGGTTTTGCTTCTCTTTATCGCAGCGCGATATATTTCTTCACGGACAAGGAAAGGGTAGAAAATTATGAGTACTCACGACGAAGTCCCACAAGAGAATTCTCAACCTCAATCAGGAGATAAAATGAAGACAACGACAACACCACACTCTCTAGCAGCCGTCGCGAGTGCGCGAGCGGTCAAAACACCTGGGACTCAGCCACTTGGTTCTGGCTTAGAGGCTCGTGGCGTTCATGCTTGGTTTGGAAAGAAGCATGCTCTCAAAGATGTGACTCTTGATTTTGCGGCAGGTACCGTCACCGCTCTGATTGGTCCATCTGGTTGTGGCAAGTCGACCTTCCTTCGCACACTTAACCGAATGCATGAATTCATTCCAACTGCAGCCCTCGCTGGTGAAGTACTTTTGGGTGGAAAAGATATCTACGCATCAGGTACAGATGTAACAAAGATTCGCCTTCGCGTAGGAATGGTCTTTCAGAAGCCAAACCCATTCCCTTCTATGACAATCGGTCAGAACGTACTCTCAGGCATCAAGCTGGCCCAACTTAAGGTCTCAAAAACTGATGATCTTTTAGAAGAGTGTCTGACGCGAGCAGGCTTATGGGAAGAAGCAAAAGATCGTCTCAATGAGCATGCAAGTGCGCTATCCGGTGGTCAGCAGCAGCGCCTTTGTATCGCTCGCTCTCTTGCTGTGCGTCCAGAGGTTTTACTTATGGATGAACCGTGTTCAGCACTCGATCCAGGATCAACCTTCCGCATTGAGCAGACAATCTCAGAGTTATCGCAGACAATGACGATCGTAATCGTGACGCACAATATGCAGCAGGCTGCACGCGTTTCGGACTATTCGGCATTTATGCTCTCAGATGGTGGACCAGGTGAACTTATTGAAGTTGCACCTACTAATGAGCTCTTCTCTCGCCCACGTGACAAGCGCACTGAGGATTACGTCACCGGTAGATTCGGCTAGAGAGCCACCTCAATTATTTGAGATAGGTTCAACTGTTGTTCACCAAGTCGTAGCCATCTGGACCCCCACCTTCAGTACTTTCGAGGCCTCACAACACGTGAGTCCCAACCTCGGGAAGTATCTGAAAGGTAGAGAATGAAACTCTCAAAGAAGTTTAGTGCAGTTGCAATTGCAGTCGGCCTCATCGTAGGTATTGCACCAGCGGCACAGGCAGCAGATTTACAGGGCTCAGGAGCAAGCTTCCCTCAGCTCCTCATTGAAGCGTGCAAGGTCCCATTTGCAAAGACAACAGGACACTCACTCACATACGGCGGCGGTGGTTCAGGAGCTGGAAAGACGGCTTCAGATAACCAGACTGGCGATGTATGGTTTTCAGATTCACCAAACCTAAATTCAACAGCGCGCTCGACGCTTCTACACATCCCAGCAGTTGCTGCGCCAATTGCAATTCTTCACAATCTTCCAGCAAAGTCACAACTCTATTTATCTCCAACAACAGCAGCAAAGATTTTTGCTGGTGAAATCACACGTTGGAACGATCCATTGATTGCAAAAGATAACAACCGTCAAGTTAAGGATGTTATCTACAAGAAGGATAGAAACGGCGACGTTGTCAAGGATGCGGCTGGAACGCCAATCGTTCTTCGCACAACTACAAAGAACGTTACTTACACTCTTCCAAACCAGCCAATCAAGGTAATCTTCCGTGCGGACAAGTCAGGTACTTCAGCTAACTTCACCGCTTGGCTCAAGGGTGTAGCACCAACGTTGTGGACGAAACCAGCTAATGACTTCTTCGCAACATCATTCCCAGGAAACATCAACGCTCCTGCGAATATCGGACGCATCGTCGGTGGAAACTTCTCTGCAGGTGTTTCACAGTTGTCGGCTGCAACTAAGTACTCTATTACTTACGCTGAAGCATCATACGGTGCGGCATACAACCTAAAGACAGCAGCAATTGCTAACGCTTCAGGAAACTTCATCCTCCCAACAGCGACTGCAACTGGTGCATTTCTTGCATCTTCAAAGGTTGGCGCAACCGGATTCTTCACCTTTGACTACGCTACAAATGAGCCAGGTGCATACACATTGGGAATCGTTAGCTACATGCTAGGAGATTCAGATTACAAGAATAAAGCCAACGTTCCAGCAATCAAGGCGTGGGCAAACTTCATAATCTCTCGTGATTGCACAGACCTTGGTGCAAGTGATGCCTTCATTCCTATCGAAGGCAAATTGCGAGAGATTGCAGTAGCTGCAATAGCAAAGCTCGGATAAAACTTCCAATCTCGAGGGTAATGAAAAGAACGGCCAGGCCAACCAGCCTGGTCGTTCTTTTTTTCTCTGATGAGGTTCTGTGCGCCTGGCAGGAATCGAACCTGCGACAACCCGCTTAGAAGGCGGGTGCTCTATCCGACTGAGCTACAGGCGCCTGCAGGTGTCGTCTGATTACTATTCTAACGGCTCAACTATTAAGGTGTGACAATGGCTGAATTCATTTACACAATGAAAAAGACGCGTAAAGCGCACGGTGACAAGGTCATTCTTGATGATGTGACCTTGATGTTCCTTCCAGGTGCCAAGATCGGCGTTGTTGGCCCTAACGGTGCCGGTAAGTCGACGGTCTTGCAGATCATGGCAGGCCTTCAACAACCTTCAAATGGCGAGGCATATCTAACGCCAGGATTTACAGTCGGAATTTTGCTGCAGGAACCAAAGCTTGATGAGTCACGTAACGTTCTTGAGAATGTGCAAGATGGTGTGCGCGAGACGATGGATATGTTGGCGCGCTTTAATGCGATCTCAGATGAGATGTCTAGCCCAGATGCTGATTACGACACCTTGCTTGCTGAGATGGGAACGTTGCAAGAGCAACTCGATCATCGCAACGCATGGGAGATCGATTCACAACTTGAGCAGGCGATGGATGCACTTCGCTGTCCGCCAGGGGATGCTGATGTCAGCGTGTTGTCCGGTGGAGAAAAGCGCCGCGTAGCGCTCTGCAAACTTCTATTGGAAGCTCCAGATCTTTTACTTCTTGATGAGCCAACGAACCACCTTGATGCTGAATCTGTTTTATGGCTAGAACAACACTTGCAGAAATATCCTGGCGCAGTCGTAGCGATCACTCACGATAGATATTTCTTGGATAACGTCGCAGAGTGGATTCTCGAGCTCGATCGCGGTCGCGCATATCCATATGAAGGAAATTATTCGACCTACCTTGAGACAAAGTCGGCACGTCTTAAAGTTGAAGGTCAGAAAGATGCCAAGCGTGCAAAGCGTCTGACGGAAGAGCTCGAATGGGTTCGACAGAATGCAAAGGGTCGCCAGACAAAGTCAAAGGC
>CANLFL010000057.1 GCA_947489825.1 Candidatus Nanopelagicaceae bacterium | reverse complement strand
AGTCTGCTCACGCATTGGGTCAAATGATGGAGATGCAAGTGTGTCAAGAATATTTCCTGCATTAGGAATATTTGTCTTATCAAATTTTTGTGTGTAACCAAGACGGATCCAGCGAGCTGCCATCCAGTCTGTTGGTGTTACAAGGTCATAACCAATATCTTCTTTAAGTTTAAGTTGTGCCTGAACTTTTCCAAAAAACTCATCATTATCGTTGTAATCTTCGAAGTACTCTGCTGCAACTCCAGTTGCTGCGGTAAACGCTTCAAGTGTTGGATAGAGTTGAGTATCTTCGTCATAATCTAGATAGAGAGGCCAGTTACCCCAACGAACAGATTCTGATGTAGTTGCTGCCTCATCACTGCCTGATCCGCATGAACTCAGGAGCGCCGCTCCACCGAGTGCACCAGCGCCTGCAACAAGTGCACGACGTGAAAACTTGGAGTTGATAATTGCACGTGCTTCTGCTGATAGAGGTTTCTTTGGTGAATTAGCCATGGTGATGGGCTCCTTTTTATTTTCCGGAACAAGGGACGGTTGTGCAGGGCTTATTATGGAGCCGATTGGCCCTCATGGCCAAACTATTTTGAGGCAATTTCAGATGAAATTTTTAGCAAAATCTAGGCGTTGAGGTTGCTCATGACGTGCTTGATTCGGGTGTAATCCTCAAAGCCATAGCTGGAGAGATCCTTGCCATATCCCGAGCGCTTGTAACCACCGTGAGGCATCTCTGCCACCAAAGGAATGTGGGTGTTGATCCAGACGCAACCGAAGTCAAAGGCCTTGGCTAGCCGCATTGCTCGACCATGGTCTTTGGTCCAGATCGAAGAGGCCAAGCCGTAATCGACTCCGTTGGCCATAGCAATCGCCTCGGCCTCGGTTTCAAATTTCTGAATTGTGATGACGGGTCCGAAGATTTCGCTCTGGATCAATTCATCACTCTGCTTGAGATCTGCAATAACAGTTGGTGCGATGAAGTAGCCGCCGAGAGTATTGGCAGTTGCACCTGCAACGACACGGGCATGAGATGGGACGCGCTCGATGAAGCCATTAACACGCGAATATTGAGCCGCGTTATTTACTGGGCCAACAAGCACATCTGTATCTGGCATTCCCATAGCGATCTGATTAGTAGCTTGATCAGCGAGCAACTTCACCATCTCGTCATAGACGCCAGCTTGTACCAATACTCGTGTTGCAGCTGTGCAATCTTGTCCAGCATTAAAAAATCCTGCGATCGCAATTCCTTCAGCTGCTGCCTGAAGATCGGCATCGCTAAAGACAACAACTGGAGCCTTGCCACCAAGTTCTAGGTGAACACGCTTGAGTGATTTTGCTGCAGCACCTGCAACTTCCATACCTGCACGAACTGATCCCGTTATTGAGACCATCGCAGGCGTTGGGTGATCTACGAGCAGTGCACCTGTTTCGCGCTCACCACAAATAACGTTGATGACACCTTCTGGTAAGAATTCGCTCATCACCTGTGCCATCAACACCGTTGATGCAGGTGTTGTATCACTCGGCTTTAACACAACTGTATTTCCTGCAGCGATAGCAGGTGCCCACTTCCAGACTGCCATCATCATCGGATAATTCCAGGGCGTTACTTGTGCACAGACGCCAATTGGTTCGCGACGAACAAATGAGGTCATTCCGCGCATATATTCACCAGCTGACTTACCTTCAAGATTACGTGCGGCTCCTGCAAAGAAGCGGATGTGATCAACCATAGGTGGAACTTCCTCTGATGCGGTTAACCCCATCGGCTTTCCGCAGTTTTGCGATTCGGTGGCAACAAATTCATCAGCTCTAGCTTCAATAGCATCGGCAATCTTGAGCAGGGCACGTTGGCGCTCAGAAGGGGTTGAATCTCTCCAGCCTTCAAATGCTGCCGCGGCAGATTTCATTGCAAGGTCAACATCTGCAGCATTGGACTTTGGCGCAGTAGCAAAGGGTTGAGCGGTTGCTGGATTGATCAGAGTTGTGGTCTCACCCGATGTTGAATCAACAGACTTTCCATTAATGAAATTGGATAGCTTCTTCATGGCTTACTCCTGCCCCTTTGTTGCTCGAATTAACTGGTCACCATGGTCGTGAGGATGCTTTGTGTATGCCGAAAACCATGTTTCAATCGTGAACTTTCCTCTTTCAGAATGCTCACCAAATTTAGCAAGATCTGATTCTTCAAGTCGTTTGATGACATCAAGAGAACCAGCGCGCACCGCCGCAAAAATTGCAATTGAGTTTTCAACTGGCGCATCTCTATATCCAAGTTTCTCACACTCGGCCCACGCACCTTCGTCATATCCTTGAATAACTGAGCCATCAGGTTCTGCAACGAGGCGACGAAGTCTTGCGTATGACTGCGCCTCTGAATCAGCCATGTGATGAATCACCTGTCGTGCAGACCAACCATTTTCATGATGCACATCTAATAACTCGGGAGTAACTCCACGCGCAAGATTAAGAAAAAATTGGGTTGAACTTTCATAGGCAGCTGCTGCTTCACGGATATCCATGGCTAGGAGTCTACTTATTCTTTACCTTTTTCGGCAGCGGCCAACTGTCCGCATGCACCATCAATCTCGCGCCCACGTGTATCTCGCACAGTGACCGGAACCCCGTAACTTTCCAGGATACGAACAAATTCAGCCTCATCCTCACGACGGGAAGCAGTCCACTTGGATCCAGGTGTTGGATTAAGCGGGATCAGATTCACGTGGGCATTACGGTTTTTAAGGAGGCGTCCCAATAAATCTGATCTCCACGATTGATCATTAATATCGCGAATAAGTGCGTACTCAATTGAGTATCTACGCCCTGTCTTCTTCTCATAGGCATCGGCTGCAGCTAATACCTCGCGGATATTGAAGCGATTATTGATGGGTACCAACGTGTTGCGAAGCTCATCATCTGGAGTATGCAGTGATACTGCAAGGGTGCAGTTGATTCCTTCATCCATTAGCTTTTCAATACCGTTGACAAGACCGACCGTTGAGAGCGTGACAGAGCGCGCGCTAATTCCTAAACCGTCTGGATTGGGATCTGTAATGTTACGAAGAGTGCGCACTACTGGGTTGTAATTTGCGAGTGGCTCCCCCATTCCCATAAAGACAATGTTGGAAAGGCGTGTGGGGCCGCCAGGAAGTTCGCCATCGGCACATGCTCGTGCTGCGGCAACAATCTGCGCAGTGATCTCACCTGCTGTGAGGTTTCGAGTAAGTCCTGCTTGACCTGTTGCACAGAAGGGGCAATTCATGCCACAGCCCGCTTGGGAAGAGATGCACACGGTGACGCGATCTGTGTAACGCATCAATACAGATTCAACGAGAGTTCCATCATAGAGCTTCCACAAATCCTTGCGTGTCATTCCGCCATCTGTTGTGCGAGTGGTTACCAACTCAATAAGTTGTGGGGTCAGCGCTTGCGCAATTTCCTCGCGTTGATCGGCTGGGATATCACTCCACTGCTCTGGTGAGTTGGAGAGGTGCGAGAAGTAATGTGTTGCAACCTGTGAAGCGCGAAACGGTTGGAAGCCAAGTTCTTTCGCCCACTCTTTACGTTCAGCCGGTGAGAGATCTGCTAAATGCTTAGGTGCTTTCTTCTTCTGTACCGGCTCGTCGAATATTAATTTTATCTCGGTCATGAAAGCCGCTTCACGAGTTCAAGTGCCAGATAAAAGGCAGGGGCAGAAAAAATCGCTGAATCAATGCGATCAAGCATTCCCCCATGTCCTGGAAGAATGTTGCCCATATCCTTGATAGACATATCACGCTTCATGGCACTTTCAATAAGGTCTCCTGAAGTTGCAGTAAAGACGATAACTAAACCAGTAACAATTCCGTACCGATAGTCGGTATCTAGAATGTAATGAAAGGTCAGTGCGCCACCAACCATGGTGCCAATAAGCGAACCAATCAGACCTTCATAAGACTTCTTTGGACTAATCGAAGGAGCCAATTGATGCTTTCCAATGAGGACCCCCACTAAATAACCAAAGGTGTCATTGCAACCGATAATCAGTAAAAATGTCATCACTGCAGCAAGTCCATTGCTGGGGCGGGCAATCAAAATGATAAAGCCACCTAGAAGTGGCAAGTAGGTCAACGCCAACGCTGTCGAGGAGGCGCGCTTCACAAAATTATCCGTGCCATGTCTCAATGAGAGTAAAACAATCGCAGTGAATGAGGTTGCTGTTGCGATTACAAGCCCATTAATTCCAGCAAACCACGTCGAAAGCGAGATTGTGACCACCGCTACCGCCAAGGTGCGGAATGAGTTAACAAATCCAACTGAAGCCAGCGCTGCCGACAATTCTTTTGTTGCTAACACAAGTGCCAATGAGAGTAAGAATGCAAAGGCGGTACGTTCAAAGGCAAGAGATAGCCAAATCAGAGCAAGCATACTTAGCCCCACGGCGATAGACGGAAAGAGTTTGCGACCTGCGCGAGCGTTGACGGCCTCGTTAAATGAATGTAGATCGCTCACGGAAAAGTTAGAACTCTCTAGACCTCGAGAAGTTCAGTCTCCTTATGCTTGAGCAATTCATCAATTTTTGCCACATGATCTGCAGTGATCTTTTCAAGCTCTTTTTCTCCGCGGGCAATATCGTCTTTTCCGATGTGGCCATCTTTTTCTAACTTCTCCATAGCTTCTTTAGCGCTACGACGAATATTGCGGATGGAAATCTTCGAATCTTCAGCTTTAGTCTTGGCTACCTTGATGTAATCCCTGCGACGCTCTTCTGTCAGCTGTGGGAAGTTAACGCGAATGACAACGCCATCTGTCTGCGGATTAACACCTAGATCAGAATCGCGTATCGCCTTCTCAATCGAAGACATCGCACCTTTATCAAAGGGAGAGATCACTGCCATACGTGATTCAGGGACCTGGATCGAGGCAAGCTGTGATAGCGCTGTATAGGTTCCGTAGTAATCAACCATAATTTTGTTAAACATTGCTGGGTTCGCACGGCCCGTACGAATAGCGCCAAAGTCATCTTTTGCAACCTCAACTGCCTTATTCATCTTCGACTGCGCATCCGCTAGAAGCGTTGCTACATCTGCCATGGCTATATCCGTCCCGTTCGTATAACTATCACGGTATCAACTCATCGCTTATGCGACGAGTGTTCCAATCTTTTCGCCACGGACTGCGCGGCCAATATTTCCTGCTGTCATTAAATCAAAGACCACAATAGGAAGTGAGTTCTCGCGACAGAGGCTAAAGGCTGCAGCATCGGCCACAGCCAAAGACTTCTGGAGAACTTCATCGTAGGAAATTGTGTCGTACTTAGTCGCAGTTGAATCCTTGCGCGGATCAGCGTTATAGACACCATCGACTCCGCTCTTTGCAAGAAGGAGCACTTCTGCACCCACTTCAAGTGCGCGCTGAGCAGCAACGGTATCTGTTGTAAAAAATGGCATTCCAGCACCAGCGCCAAAAATTACAACACGACCCTTTTCAAGATGGCGAATTGCGCGGCGTGGTACATATGGTTCTGCGACTTGTCCCATAGTGATTGCGGTTTGGACGCGAGTATCAACGCCCTCTTTCTCAAGAAAATCTTGGAGTGCTAGACAGTTCATTACTGTTCCGAGCATTCCCATGTAGTCAGCGCGTGAACGCTCCATGCCACGCTCTGAAAGCTCAGCACCTCTGAAGAAGTTACCGCCGCCAACAACAATGGCGAGCTGAACACCTT
>CANLFL010000056.1 GCA_947489825.1 Candidatus Nanopelagicaceae bacterium | reverse complement strand
TATCGTTCGCCGCCTCTCTCGTCATTCAATCACCTCAGCCGTCTACGACGTCAGCCCAGATGCGATTGCTACATTAGCTGCAGAGGGTGCGATAGCCGCAAAAGATATGGCTGAACTTGCTGCAAAGCTGACCGCACCTCGAACAATTTGGATTATGGTTCCAGCCGCAGTTACCGATTCAACAATTGCTGCCATGGCAGAACATCTTGAAAAGGGCGACACCATCATTGATGGTGGAAATAGCTACTATAAAAATGATTTAAAAAATGCAGCACTGCTGGCAGAAAAGGGAATCAACTTTGTTGATGTCGGTACCTCAGGTGGTGTCTACGGCCTAGAACGTGGATATTCATTGATGATTGGCGGCGACGCAAAGGTTGTTGCTTTACTTGATCCAATTTTTAAGGCGCTCTGTCCAGGTGTTGAATCAGCAGAGCGCACACCAGGTCGCACTGGCGAACCTGCACAAGCTGAATACGGATACTTGCACTGCGGACCGGTTGGTTCAGGTCACTTTGTAAAGATGATTCATAACGGAATTGAATACGGCATGATGGCAGCATTTGCTGAAGGCCTTGCAATATTTGAGGCAGCCGATGAGATGACACCTGCTTACGATTTAGATATTCCAGCGATTACAGAAGTCTGGCGTCGCGGATCTGTTGTTGCGTCATGGTTGCTTGATTTGACCGCACAGGCACTCGTTGAATCTGAAGAACTTACTGAGTATTCAACAGAAGTAAGCGATAGCGGAGAAGGTCGTTGGACAGTACAAGCTGCAATCGAGGCAGGTATTCCTGCCCATGTATTGAGCGCGTCTCTCTATGCACGCTTTGCTTCTCGCAACAATGATGAATTTGCCAACCGAGTCTTGAGCGCAATGCGATATAAATTCGGCGGCCATAATGAAAAACCTAAGGCTTAACTGAATGAAAGCTGATGCTTTAGTTTTATTTGGCGCGACCGGAGATTTAGCGAAGAAGAAACTTTTCCCAGCACTCTATGATCTAGAAGAGCTCAACGAACTTGATGTAAAGATCTTTGGCGTGGCCTCCTCTAAGTGGACACAAGATGTTTTTCGCGAGAACGTTGAAAAAGCAATTCGAGTACGTAAGCCAGATGCTGACGAGAAGGTCCTTGGCAAGCTTCTGAATGAGATGCAGCTATTGGTCGGCGATTATGAAGATCCAGAGACATTTGTAAAGCTGGCCGATCTCATTAAAGACTTTAAGCTACCTGTTATCTATCTTGCCATCGCACCTGAACACTTTGCAAAAATCACTCAAGGGCTTGCCAGCGTGGGGATCACCAAGAAGGCTCGCGTAGTTGTTGAAAAACCATTCGGTCGCGACCTGCAATCTGCCATCCAACTCGATAGCGAACTCAAGCAGGTCCTGCCTGAAGATCAGATTTACCGAATCGACCACTATCTAGGTAAAGAGTCAGTCGAAGATCTCTTAGTTTTCCGCTTTGCGAATACTCTCTTTGAGCCGGTCTGGAACCGTAACTACGTCTCCAATATTCAGATCACGATGGCTGAAAACTTTGGTATCGAAGGCCGTGGCAAGTTCTATGACGGTGTCGGTGCAACGCGTGATGTGCTGCAGAATCATCTTTTGCAAGTACTCACCATGCTCACCATGGAGCCACCGATCAGCATTAGCTCTGAAGATATGCAGAATGAAAAAATCAAAGTCCTCTCTGCAATCCGTGATATTAAGTCTGAAGATGTGATTCGTGGTCAATATGTTGGTTACCTCGCCGAAGAGGGAGTCACAGATCACTCTGATACCGAGACCTTCGTTGCGATGAAGGTCTTCATTGATAACTGGCGCTGGGCCGGTGTACCTATCTATCTGCGTACCGGTAAGAAAATGCCTGAGACTGTCCTTGAAGTACTTGTGGAATTTAAGAAGCCACCTCGTGAGCTCTTTGGTCGCGGAAATCCCAACGCGGTTCGATTCCGTCTTGGTGCAAAAGATGGCGTAGACATTTCATTGCTGGCCAAAAAACCTGGGACAAAGTTAGCGACGGAAGAAATCGATCTCACCGTTGAATTCGTTAATGAATTTGGTGACCGTCAAGGTCCGTATGAGCGCCTACTACGTGCTGCAATGCTGGGCGATCACTTTAGATTTACGCGCATCGATGCCGTTCTGCACTCTTGGAAGATTCTTGAAGATATTTTGAAATCACCGACCCGAGTTCACCCATATTTTGAAGGTACATGGGGGCCAGATGAAGCCCAAGAGATGATTCCGGGTGGCTGGAATCCAGTAGGTACTCAAGTTGAAGACTGACAAGCTCGGTCCTGGATTTAACCGCCTCTTTGGCGCAAGTGCAATCAGTAATTTAGCTGATGGATTATTGGCAATAGCAGCCCCACTCCTGGCGATTTCTCTCACAAAGGATCCCGTCCTGATCTCATTGCTCAGCGCATTGGTAATGTTGCCATGGTTGCTCTTTGCAATTCCGATCGGCTTGATTGTCGATCGCGTCGATAAGCGATTATTAATGACACTCACCAACGTACTGCGCTTTGTTATAGCTGGACTTCTCGCCTTTTCAATCTCGGCTGATTTTGTGAGTATCTACTTGCTATTTTTGGCGGCATTTCTCATTGGTATTTGCGAGGTTGCAAGTGATACTGCTGCGCAATCTCTCATCCCGGTGCTTCTGGAAAAAAAGCATTTTGAACGGGCCAACTCGCGTCTGAATATCGCACAGACAGTGATTCAAGGTTTTGTTGGCGCACCACTCAGTGGATTTCTCTACGCCACTGCAATTGTTCTTCCCTTTGCCCTCAATAGTCTTGGCTTCTTGGTTGCAGCAATATTCGTCTTTCTTATTCCAGCACACTTAATCATTCAAGCATCAGATTCGGAAGAAAAATCAGCAGAACCCAAGAGCTTTATCGCTGACATTAAGTTTGGACTTAATTACCTATGGAATAATCGAGATCTCCGTGGGCTCGTCACAGTCACAACTTCTTTAGGTTTTTTCTACTCCCTCTCAACCTCGACCACAATTCTCTTTCTCACTGAAACACTTAATCTCCCGCCCAAGTATTTCGGAGTGCTGATGGCAGCTGCCGGTTCAGGAGCAATCATCGGCTCTTTTGTGACCCCACAGATTTCAAAGAAATTTGGTCGAGGAAATGTCCTTGCACTTGCAATGTTTGTTTCATCTTTATTTATATTTCTGGAAGCATTTTCACCGAACTACTGGTTTTTTGGTTTCGTAGGTTTTATCTCATCATTCTTTATTACTAACTGGAACATCTTGTTAATGTCTTGCTACCAAGTGTTGATTCCAAAGGAACTCTATGGTCGTATCCATGGTGCCCGCCGTACATTTGTGTGGGGCATGATGCCACTCGGTGCTTTTCTGGGCGGAGTAATCGCGCATACTGGATTGCGCACACCACTGTTAGTGGGAGGCGCTGCAGCCACAGTTATTTCACTCTCTTCAGCGCGCGTGATCAAGGGCATAGGGGACAGGACCAGCCAAGGAGACCATCCCGAGGCCCACGCCACCTCCTAAATCACCCCTTGCCTCATGCGAATTGGGGCACCTCTATCCCCATTAGCGTGCCCAAATCGTTACTAAAACCGATTGCCTATTACTCATAGGTAAGGCAAGATTTGGGCACCCAAAGATCGTTGTGAGGTAGGTCGACTCTTCACATCAATCTAACAATCCCTCGAGGAGGAAAAATGAAGTTAAAGCATGGCGCGAAAGCCGCCCTTGCAATTGCAGCTACTGCAGCGTTGGTCGTAGGACTAACTCAGCCAGCATCTGCTGCTACACGTTCAACCGTTGTGATCATTGATTCCAATGCATTCACATCTTTGAATCCGAGCCACAATGATCACAACTTGGTGCTCAATAGCAATGTTTCCTATATGTCAGGCATCGGATTTAATTACTATGACGATACGCCAGTCTTGGTACCAAATACGACTTTTGGCTCATACAAGATCCTTAGCAAGTCTCCATTTAAGGTCAAGTACACCGTCAATAAGGGTCGCGTTTGGTCAGATGGCACACCTATTTCAGGTGTAGACCTCTTGCTCACACATGTAGTCTCGTCCGACCAGTACTCAATTGATGCAGGACTGGGTGATCCAACTTCTGCAGATAAGAGACCAGTGTTTGACTCAGGTGGGTATTCAGGCACCTATGATTCGTTAATTAAGGATGTTTCTTTAGCTTCTGACCGAATGTCTGTTGTTATTGAATGGAAGAAGTTTTTTCCTGACTGGGAAGTTTTTGCACCAGGCGTCTCACCTGTCCATGCACTAGTTGCCATTGCTGAAGGAAAGACAAAGCTTGGAACAAATGCGAACAACGTGGCGAATAAGAACAAATTCCTCCGTGCTTACCTAACAAAAGACACAGAGATGCTCACCAAGCTCGGTAAAGTTTGGTCGACTGCTTACAACGTAATGGAAATCAACGAGAAGACAAACCCACTGCTTCTCGTTGGCAATGGCGCGTTGCAGGTTGAATCAGTTGTGAAGAGTCAGCGCGTAACAATGAAGCTCAACCCTAAGTACAACTCAGGGCCAAAGATGAGTGGAATTGAAAAGGTTGTTTACGTCACAATCGCCGATTCAACCGCTGCAGCGCAAGCTCTAGCAAATAAGGAAGCTGATTTTTATTCGGCAGTGGCCACGGCTGATGCGGTTGCCCTTCTGAATAAGATTAAGGGGATCACACTTGATGGATCACCTGAAGCAACTTATGAGCACGTTGAGCTACGTGTTGGAGCTGCTCCTAGCGGTAAGGATTACAGTGGACCATTCGCTGGGATGTCTCAGAAGGCAAAGGATTTGCGCACTGCATTTTTCCTAGCCTTGCCTCGCGAAGAAATCTTGGAAAAGATCGTTAAGCCTGTGAATCCAAAGGCTGTGGTCATGAACTCACTTGAGTATTTCCCAAGTCAGCCAAACTACTCAAAGATGATCGCAAACTCTGGCATGGATAAGTTCACCGATGGCACCCAAGCCCAACGGACAGCAAAGGCACTAGCTCTGGTTAAGAAGTATTTCCCAGATGCAAAGGCTGGAAGCAATTCAGTCAAGATTGAGTTGCTCTTCAATACAACTTCACGTCGTGCAAACCAGGCTGCTTTGATTAAAGCGGAAGCCGCTCTGGCCGGATTTGAAGTTTCATTGAATCCTAAGTCTAATTGGGGCGCACTTCTTACAGACTCAGCTTACGATGCTGCGTTGTTTGCTTGGGGTAAGAGCGCACTTCTTCAGACAGGAAACTTCAGCTCCTATAAGGGCGCTACCAACCGTCATGGATATAAAAATCCAGCGCTAGACGCGATCGTTGATGACCTCGAAGTAGGAAACTACAACGATTCAGAGCGATACGCGCGCTATCTTGCGGCTGAGAAGATTATGGCTGATGATGCTGTGTCACTGACAATTTTCCAGTGGCCTACTCTGACTGCAGTAAATAGCGATCTGAAGAATGTCCGACCAGCTCCACTAGTTCCTAACGGACTGTGGAACTTCTGGGAGTGGACCTACTAAGCCCAAAGAGTTAATTTCTTTGACTGAGAAGTAGTACAGTAGTTATGTAAGTGCTCAGATGACGCTCGTGATTACGAGCGTCATCTGAGCCTTTTAATGGATCTGATCAATTGAGGGAGCGCCAAGGAAATGTTTGCGTTTATTATGCGTCGGCTCGGAACTCTGGGTGTCATTCTCTTTGGCTCCAGTTTCTTGCTTTACAACCTTGCAGCGCT
>CANLFL010000055.1 GCA_947489825.1 Candidatus Nanopelagicaceae bacterium | reverse complement strand
TCCTCCTAATTTCGGTCAGGCTTTTGATTTGAGTTCTCTCGGAAAGCCGGCTCCATCTTCACCGAATATTGCAGTTGGCAAAGTTGTAACAAAAGAAAACTTAGCTTCAGATTTCGTAGCGCTATCGATGACAAAGCCAGTAATTCTTCTCTGTTGGAGTACGCGCGCGCCTCATTCACTAGATACCCTGGCAATTTTAGATAAGCTCAATAAAGAAGATGCTAGTACCTGGGAGCTTGGAAGCATTGATGTTGATGCCGCCCCTGAAGTTGCAAGTGCGCTGCAGGCTCGCACTGTTCCTTATGCAGTCGCACTTGTTGGCGGACAACCGATTCCACTTTTTGAAGAAGCGATGACTGAAAGTGATATCAAGTCAGTGATTTCAAAACTTCTTACTATTGCAGCCGAGCAGGGTATTGGCGAAGCCCCTGAAGAAAAACTTGAACCGGAAGAGACCGAAGCGCTGGCTGCACTTGAGGCGGGGGATTTGGTAAAGGCCGAAGATGCCTACAAACGATTTCTCGCACGAATGCCATCTAATCCATATGCGAAATTAGGTTTGGCGCATACTCAACTACAACTTCGTATTCTTAATCTAGATCCGGCACAGACAATCGCAGCAGCAAATAGCGCACCGCTAGAAATTGAAAGTGCCCTGGCTGCAGCTGATATGGAAGTCGCAACAGGAAGTGTTGAGCCAGCATTCATTCGACTTTTGGCGCTTGTTAAAGCAACTTCAGGAGATGATAGAGCTAGAGTTAAAGATCGTCTCCTTGAACTCTTCTCACTTGTTGATCCTGCCGATCCCCGCGTAATCAAAGCGAGAGCAGAGCTTGCCAATGCCCTCTTCTAAATTAGGTTTGAGCATTTCGGATGAGAAGAAGTATGTAGGCCTTCTCTTCTTCTTCTTCGCCTTTGAAATAATGAGCTGGGTACCACGCTTTCCAGAAGTGAAAGCAAATTTGGGCTTATCTAATGGCGAATTTGGCACCTACTTAAGTTTTGGTTCAGTTGGCGCTGTTCTTGCCTTGCTTTCGAGTGGTCATTTTGTTCATAAGTTTGGAGCAAGGAAAGTATTAATCATTTCAACAGTCACAATGTGTTTGGCAATTGGCGCAGTTGTTCATCTGCAATCAGCGTTAATTTTTATTATTATAAATATCATTAATGGAGCATCGATTTCATTTTTTAATACAGCGCTCAATGCTCAGGCATTTCACGCCCAAGATAGAGCTGGAGAATTGATCCTTAGTCGCCAGCATGGCTATTGGACTATCGGAGCGGTCACGACGGCAATCATTTCAGGCATATTGGTTGAGTTTGTTGGAATTGCTCTGCACATTAACGTTCTTACTCTCATTCTCTTCTTCATTATTTTATCAATCATTAAAAAACTAGGACCCGAACTCATCAAACCTAGTCCTGATGATGATAGTGATTTTGGATTTAAGGATCTCTTCACCTCATTCCGCATTGATTACTTGGTTTCAACGGCTTTGGTCTGCGGAATTATGGTTGAATTCGCCACTGCAGACTGGTCTGCAATCTATTCCAAGGAGACTATCGGCGTACGTGGATCACTTGCCACGATCCCGTACATCCTTACCTTTACCGCCATGATTGTTGGCCGTTTAGGCCAACATCGAATTACACCTTATGTCTCACTTGAACAGCAGGTCAA
This sequence comes from Candidatus Nanopelagicaceae bacterium, assembly GCA_947489825.1. The sequence continues at coordinate 4,107 of CANLFL010000055.1, read as the reverse complement.
ATTTGGCAGCGTAATTGGCGGAGTCGGATTTAGCGGATTCATCCTCGCCTCCTCATTTTTGGTAGATCACTCAAAGACTGCGGCATATATTTGTACGCTAATAGGTTTTGCTATTGGCGGATTCTTTTCGGCAATTCTTTCTCCCACACTCTTCACTGCAGCAAATAAGCGATCATCTCAGCCAAGTGCGGTAGTTTTTGCCCAGACGGGTGTAATCAATGCAATTCTTGTTTTAATCGTGAAGACAGTCATTGCTTGGACTGCTCAATTTTCTGGTTCAATCGCAATTGCAATGATAATTCCTGGCCTGATGTTGATTTCAGTAGCCTTCATGTCCCGTGTTGCAAAAGACCTTTAAACGCGCTCAAACCAGATTGTCGCAAGAGGCGGAATTCGAAGTTCTATATAAAGATCTGTATCGATATCGACAGCAAAAGATTGGTTATTTATTCCGCTACCGCCGTATGCAAGGTCATCTGTATTGAGTAGCTCGCGCCAGACCCCAGCTGTAGGCATGCGAAGACGATAACGCTCATGGGGGACCGGTGAGAAATTCGTGATGGAAACTAGCGGAGTTTGATCATCTGACCATCGAGTAAATGCCAGAGTATTTGCTGCTCCGTCATCATTGACTAGCCAACTAAATCCTTCAGGGTTTGTATCTCTCTCCCACAAAGCGGGATGACCTTTATATTCTTGGTTTATCTGCGCAACTAAATCTTGCACCTGACGGTGTTCATCGTATTCGGTGAGATACCACTGAAGGCCGGCGCTCTCACTCCATTCATCATTTTGTGCAAACTCACTTCCCATGAAGAGAAGTTTCTTTCCTGGGTGTGCCCACATATATCCATAGAGTGCGCGCAAGGTGGCAACTTTCTGCCAGCGATCTCCCGGGAATTTATTTACCAGCTGACCTTTTCCATGAACAACCTCGTCATGTGAAAGCGGAAGCATAAAGTTTTCAGACCAGGCGTACAAAATTGAGAATGTCACTTCATCATGGTGATACATACGATGGATTGGCTCATGAGTCAGGTATTGCAGAGTGTCATGCATCCAACCCATATTCCACTTAAATCCAAAGCCCAGTCCACCAGAGGCCGTCTCACGTGTGACGCCAGCCCATGCTGTTGACTCTTCGGCAATCATCATGATTCCAGGGTGCGTACGATAAGCAGTCGCCGTTGCTTCTTGCAGTAGAGCTACCGCTTCTAGATTCTCACGCCCACCAAATTTATTTGGAAGCCACTCACCTTCTTCACGCGAATAATCTAGGTAGAGCATTGATGCAACTGCATCCACACGCAAACCATCGATATGGAATTCAGTGAGCCAATAGAGCGCACTAGCAACAAGGAAGTTACGCACTTCATTGCGCCCAAAGTTAAAGATGTAGGTGCCCCAATCAGGGTGTTCACCTAAGCGAGGATCTGCATGTTCATAGAGCGCGGTGCCATCAAATCGGGCTAACGCCCACTCATCTTTTGGAAAATGTGCTGGAACCCAATCGAGAATGACACCAATTCCAGCTTGATGAAGTGCATCGACGAGGTATTTGAATTCATCGGGGGAGCCAAAGCGGGAAGTCGGTGCAAAGAAAGATGTGACTTGATATCCCCATGATGGCCCATATGGATGTTCTGTGACTGGGAGAAATTCGATATGAGTAAATCCTTGTTTACTTACATAATCAACAAGTTCGATAGCAAGCTCTCGATAATTAAGACCTAACTTCCATGAGCCAAGGTGAACTTCATAAACGCTGAGCGGTGATCGCCATGGTTGAAAGTTGCTGCGCGCTGTAATCCAATCCTGATCTTTCCAGGTGTAGGTAGATTCGGAAACAATGGAGGCGGTCAGTGGCGGAACTTCTGTGGCTTGGGCAAGGGGATCTGCGTGATCAACCCACGCACCGTCACTTGTGCAGATCGCAAACTTATATCGAGTATCAACTCCAATGCCCGGAATAAATGTTTCCCAGACTCCAGTTGAACCAAGGCGAACCATGGGCTGGGTTTTTTTATCCCAGAAATTGTGATCACCAATCAGACTTACCGCACGCGCGTTGGGAGCCCAGACAGAGAAAGCTGTACCAAGAATCTGGCCATCGCTATCTCGGATCAGGTGAGCGCCGAGAACGTCCCACAATCTTTCATGACGACCTTCTGCAATCAGATGAAAATCTAACTCACCTAGCGTTGAGTGAGGATTGAGAAAAGTTACGGGAGAGATATATTCAGCAGGAGCACTCTCTTGGCTCTTCTTAAAGAACTTTGAGAAGAGAGACACTAGAGATTCACCGCCATGATGTGAGCAACTTTTCCAACCGGGCGGCTGGGATCAAGTCGTACGAATGAATGAGGATCCCATTCGTACTGTGCCCCGTCAATGAGATCAGTGACTTTGAAGCGAGAATTTTTAATTCCCAATGCAGCTAATTCCCAATGCACTGTTGTCTCTTGCGCATTGAGTGGGTCAAGGTTAACTGTTACCAAAATGAGATCGTTGCCCTCACGTTTGCTGTAAGCGATGATCGAATCGTTATCGGTGTTATGGAATACAAGATTGCGAAGTCGCGATAGAGCAATGTGCTTCTTGCGAATCTCATTGAGCTTTGTAATGAAGGGGGCAAGAGTTACCTGCATCTTTGCAGCGCCCTCCCAATCACGGACCTTGATCTCGTACTTTTCGGAATCCATGTACTCCTCACCACCTTCTTTAAAGCGACGGTGTTCGTAGAGCTCGTATCCGGCATACATTCCCCATGATGGCGACAAGGTGCTCGCCAGAACTGCACGGAGGGCGAAGATCGCTGGATTACCTGATTGCAGATGGAAGGGCAAGATATCTGGAGTATTAACCCAGAAATTCGGCCTAAAGAATGCAGATGTATGTCGAGAAAGTTCAGTCGCATATTCTGTTAACTCGGCTTTAGTCGTACGCCATGTGAAGTATGTATATGACTGGTGGAAACCAGCTTTGCCCAGTGCATGCATCATCGGTGGACTGGTAAATGCTTCAGCTAAGAAGATGACATCTGGACTTTCAGAATTCATGATCTTCATAACATCTTGCCAAAAAGCCACTGGCTTTGTGTGTGGGTTATCCACGCGGAAAATAAGTACTCCTTTAGAGACCCAGAATCTAATGACGCGCAGGACTTCATTAAGAATTCCTTGGTAATCGTTATCAAAATTAATTGGATAGATATCTTGATACTTCTTTGGGGGATTCTCCGCGTAAGCGATGCTGCCATCTGGGCGAGTGGTAAACCACTCTGGATTACTCTCAACCCATGGATGATCAGGGGAGGCTTGTAGAGCTAGATCTATCGCAATATCAATCTTCTTCTCTTTGGCTACTGCAACAAAATTTTCAAAGTCTTGCATCGTTCCAAGTTCAGGATTAATCGCATCGTGGCCACCTGCGGTAGCGCCAATGGCCCAAGGAACTCCAGGATCACTTTCGATCGGATTCAGAGAGTTGTTCTTACCCTTGCGAAAAGCCTTTCCGATGGGATGGATAGGTGGAAGATAGAGAACATCAAATCCCATCGCTGCAACGGCAGGAATACGAAGGGCTGCTGTTTTGAAAGTTCCTGAAGTGATCTCACCCTTGGCACTTACTGTTGCACCTTCACTACGAGGGAAGAATTCATACCAAGCACCTACTAGAGCCTTATCGCGATCTGCTCGAATCGAAATGGAGTGTGATCGCGATTGCAGACGCCGTAGCGGATTGGCTGCAAAATACTCTTTAACCTCAGCCGTTGACGATTGTGAGAAACGATTAGCTGGCGCAAGTTTCTTATCAGAAAGAGCCTTAATGGCCGGGGCCAGAATCTTCTTAGCTGTTGAATCTTCTGCGAGTTTTTCCTCGAATATCTTCAACCCGATCGTGCAACAAAGTTCAGCATCAATATCTGCCGGAATCTTAATCTCACTATCGTGAAGCCAAGTAGCAAAGGGATCATCAAAAGATTCGATCACATATGTGAAATCTCCACGAGCCGGAATACGAATCCAGGTACTGAATCGATCACTGCCATCAGCATGGCCACGCATGCGTATGCGCGTTAGCTCAATACCTTTGTGATCAAAGAGC